>CADBMH010000139.1 GCA_902795705.1 uncultured Lachnospiraceae bacterium
ACAGCTTCCTTTTTATAAAAATCATTGATCAGCGCCATCATGGCAGCGATCGCCGTATTAAATTTAAGATTTTCAAAATCATGGCTGACCTTTTTGATCGTCTGATGCATTTTAATCTCCAGATCACCGGAGTAGCCCTCTTCCTCCGTCATGAAATCCTGCAGCTTCCATACGCGCTCCAGGAAACGGCGGCAGCCCTTTACGCCGTCCTCGGACCAGGACGCACTAAGGTCAAACGCGCCGATAAACATTTCATAGGTGCGAAGAGTATCTGCACCGTAATCATTCACAATATCATCCGGATTCACGACATTGCCACGGGATTTACTCATCTTCTCCCCATTCTCTCCAAGGATCATGCCGTGGGAAGTTCTCTTCTGATATGGTTCCGGTGTCGGAACCACTTTCTCATCATATAGGAACTTATGCCAAAAGCGGGAATACAGAAGATGCAGTGTCGTATGCTCCATACCCCCGTTATACCAGTCAACCGGCAGCCAGTATTTTAAAGCCTCCGGACTTGCCAGTGCCTCACTGTTATGCGGATCCGTATAGCGCAGGAAATACCATGAAGATCACGCCCACTGCGGCATCGTATCCGTCTCACGCTTTGCCGGTCCCCCGCAGCACGGACAGGTCGTATTTACCCAGTCCGTCATGGCGGCAAGCGGTGATTCCCCGTTATCTGTAGGCATATAGCTGTCTACCTCCGGCAAGAGAAGCGGAAGCTCACTTTCGTCGATTGCAACCGGACCGCATTTCTCGCAGTTCACGATTGGAATCGGCTCACCCCAGTAGCGCTGTCTGGAAAATACCCAGTCACGCAGCTTATAATTCACCTTGCGGTTACCGATCTTTTTCTCCGTCATAAAATCTTTTACTTTTTCCTTTGCCTCTTCCACAGAAAGCCCAGTCAAAAAGCCGGAATTAATCATCCTTCCGGTCGCTACATCCGTAAATGCAGCCTCATTTATATCCACCGGTCCCTCACTGCCCTCTACGACCTGAATCATCGGCAGACCAAACTTCTTTGCAAACTCCCAGTCACGGTCATCATGTGCCGGAACCGCCATGATCGCACCAGTTCCATAGGTCATGAGTACATAGTCGGAAACCCAGATTGGGATTTTCGTATCATTGATCGGATTGACTGCCTCTAATCCCTCGATCACAACGCCCGTTTTATCCTTTGCAAGCTCTGTACGCTCAAAATCAGACTTTTTCGCTGCCTGCTCCCTATAATCCATGATCGCATCATAATTTTTAATCTCATCTTTATATTTATCGATCAACGGATGCTCCGGTGAAATAACCATATAGGTCGCGCCAAACAGGGTGTCCGGTCTTGTCGTATAAACCCGGAGCTTATCCTCCTTGCCGTCAATCGAAAAATCCACCTCTGCTCCCTCGGAGCGTCCGATCCAGTTTCTCTGCGAAGTCTTCACACGCTCAATATAATCCACATGATTCAGTCCCTCCAAAAGCTTATCCGCATAATTCGTAATCTTAAGCATCCACTCATTCTTTACCTTGCGGACAACCTCAGAACCGCACCGTTCACAGACACCGTTCACGACCTCCTCATTCGCAAGACCGACCTTACAGGAGGTACACCAGTTGATCGGCATCTCCTTTTTATAAGCAAGTCCGGCTTTAAAAAGCTTTAAGAAGATCCACTGTGTCCACTTATAATAATCCGGATCCGTCGTATTCACTTCCCTGTCCCAGTCAAAGGAATAACCAAGGGAATGAAGCTGATCCTTAAATCTCTTTACATTATGCTCTGTCACTTCCTTCGGATGAATCTTATTTTTGATCGCATAATTCTCCGTCGGCAGACCAAATGCATCCCATCCCATCGGGTAGAGAACATTATAGCCCTGCATACGGCGTTTTCTCGCTACGATATCGAGAGCCGTATACGGTCTCGGATGACCGACATGAAGTCCCTGTCCGGACGGATACGGAAACTCCACAAGCGCATAAAATTTCGGCTTGGTATAGTCATTCGGAGTATGGAATGCTTTCTCGTCATCCCATGCCTTCTGCCATTTCTTTTCTACTGTGTGATGATTGTACATTTCTGCCATGATTTTCTTTTCCTCTTTTCTATTTGAAATATTACTTGTTATTCTCTAACCCCGTCTTTCGGCTCAAATACAGATATTTCCATAATAAATATGCTGAACCTGTCGCATCTTTTCAAGTTTACTATATTTCCTGATATTCGTCAAATATCCGCATGATTCTTAATAAACCGCTCAATGCGCCCGAGCGCCTCTTTGAGATCCTCAATCGAATAAGCATAGGATATCCTTAGGAATCCCTCGCCGCAATCTCCAAAAGCCGTTCCCGGTACGACTGCAATCTTCTCCTCCTGCAAAAGCCTTGTCGCAAACTCCTCTGAAGTCATGCCGAACTTTTTAATACAGGGAAATATGTAGAACGCCCCAAACGGCTCAAAGCACGGCAGTCCCATCTCCTTAAACGCCTTCATCAGGTAATTTCTTCTCTGGTTATATGCCGTACGCATCCTTTCAACATCCGGATTCCCGTTCTTTAGCGCCTCGATTGCCGCATACTGGCTGTTCGTCGGCGCGCACATGATCGCATACTGATGGATTTTTAAGATCTGGCTCAGGATTTCCTTCGGTGCACAGGCATACCCCAGCCGCCAGCCTGTCATCGCATATGCCTTGGAAAACCCGTTGATTACGATCGTTCTTTCCTTCAGTCCCGGAAACTCCGCAATGGAAACATGATTTCCGTTATAGGTAAGCTCCGCATAGATTTCATCGGAAAGCACGAAAAGATCTTTTTCAATAACAACCTCCGCGATTTCCTTTAAATCCTCCCTTGTCATCACGGCTCCGGTCGGATTGTTCGGAAACGGCAGCACTAAGATTTTCGTCTTTTCTGTAATATGCTCTAAAAGCTGCTCTTTTGTCAGCTTAAAGTTATCCTCTTCCTTTAATTCGATAATCACAGGTACACCGTCTGCCAGGATCACACACGGCTCATAGGATACATAACACGGCTGCGGGATCAGAACCTCGTCCCCCGGATCGAGCATGGCACGAAAAGCGCCGTCAATCGCCTCACTGCCGCCGACCGTCACCATGATCTCACTGACCGGATCGTAGTGCAGGTTGAACCTTCGTTCCAGATAAGCGGCAATCTCCACCTTTAACTCCTTCAAACCGGCATTCGAGGTATAAAAGGTTCTTCCCTGCTCCAAAGAATAGATGCCCTCCTCCCTGATATGCCAGGGAGTATCGAAATCCGGTTCCCCCACGCCCAAAGATATCGCATCCTTCATCTCGCTTACAATATCAAAAAACTTCCGGATGCCGGAAGGCTTTATCTGTTTGATCTTACTTGATAACGGATCTCTCATGGGGTAATCAACATCCTTTCTGCTTCATTTTCCTTCTTTTCCATGACTAAGCCATGCTCCTTATATTTTTTTAACACAAAATAAGTCGCGGTACTGTTTATGTACTCCAATGTAGAAAGCTTCTCCGTCACAAAACGGGCAACCTCTTTCATACTGCGTCCCGCAATGATCACAGTCAGGTCAAAGCCGCCGGACATCAGATACAGACTTTCTACCTCTTCAAAACGATAAATCCTCTCGGCTATCTTATTAAATCCCATATCTCTCTGCGGAGTCACCTTTACTTCAATGATTGCAGTGACCTTTTCAAATTCTGTATTATCCCAGTTGATCAGAGTCGGGTAGCCGCAGATGACCCCCTCATCCTCCATTTCTTTAATGTATTTTTCCACCGTCTCTTTATCTGTCGCAAGTAATGCCGCAAGATCCTCTGTAGAAAAGCGACCGTTTCTGCTGATCGCATCCAAAATCTGTTTTCTCATCACTACCTCCCTTTCGCCGAAGACATCTTATACTGCAATATTTCCGTCTCCGTCCTCAGTCCTGCTTTTCATAAGCTTTATATAATTCATCACTGCCCGCGGGTTCTAAAAACCTCGTTTCTTCACCATGTACGACAATACGGTCATTGCTTTCCGTCGCCTTGCCGATCACTGCGGCAGGAATCCCCTTCTCCTTTAGTGCGTCTACCATATGGTTTCCGTTTTCACATCCGATCAGCATCGAACCGCTCGACATCATCTGATATGGATTCAATCCGAAGACCTCACAGATTTCAATCGTTTCCTGTCTGATCGGAATCTTTTTCAAATCTGCAGTAATTCCGACATGAGATGCTTCTCCCATCTCCCATAACGCTCCGAAAATTCCACCCTCTGTCACATCATGCATCGCGTGTACACCGTGCTCCATGGCAATCATTGCCTCCGGCACAACCGAAATATCATTCAAAAATTTTTCTGCAGTATCCACGAGTTCATCCGGAAGAGTTTCCAAAAGCTTTTCTCTCTTTTCCATGGCAAGAATCGCAGTCCCCTCCATGCCTGCCCACTTCGTCATCACCAGTTCATCACCCGGTTTTAAGCCTCCGGTTGAGACCAGTTTTTCTTTTCTGATTTTGCCAATGCCTGTCACTGTCACAACCGGCTGATTCACCACTTCTGTCACCTCTGTATGTCCACCAAGTACCTCCATGTTAAGACTCCGGCATGCAGCTTCCATCTCCGCCATCAGTTCTCTGAGATATTTTTCCCGCTTTTTCGGTGGCAGAAGGATGCTTAACATCACACCAACCGGTTCCGCTCCGGAGGAAGCCAGATCATTCGCTGTCACATGAACTGCCAATGTGCCGGTTCCCTTATCTGATGCCGTGATCGGATCGACAGAAAGCACAAAAGCTTCCCCTTCCTTTAGACAGACTGCACTGCAGTCCTCTCCCACTCCAAAAGACAAAAGCACTTCTTCTCTGCGGTGTCTAAGCTGTTTAAATACGGAACGCTTTAATATCGTCTCCGGTATCTTTCCAATCTCCATATCCGTATATTCTCCTTCATTTATTCCGGTTCCTCGGTCGGGTTTTCTTCTTCCGGTGCCTTCGTTGCTTTTGGTACCTGTGTTGCTTTTGGTGCCTTCGTCGCCTTTGGTGCTTTCGTTGTCTTCGGTGCCGGTGTCGCAGTCGCTTCCCTCGGTGCCGTAGTTGTTTTTGGTGCCGGTGTCGCCTGACTTCTCGTTGGACCTACGACAATGTGCTGTGGTTCCGCGGAATATGAACTGCTGTTTAACATGACCTGATCTGTCTTCTTCCCATCAATATAAATGATCTTCCATAATTGTGCGCGGTAACCGACATGTGCAGACTGTGTCACATCCCGGTAACCCACCGGCTTTGTCTGATCAACAGTCGTAACCGGATCTCCCGGTTCAATCTTATCCAAAATCTTTGATTCAAATTTAATCGTTCGGTTTTTCTCTCTTGTTTCCTCTCCGTAAATGCGAAAAGAAAGTGTGGCACCATCTGCAGTTGCTGCAATATAAACCGGTACATCCGTGTTATTCTTAAATTTAAAATCCTTATAGGTACCGGAAATAGCCGCATCTCTCGAAACATCCACATAAGATACCACCATGGAATGAGGTGAGCGTTCCACAACCTCTAACTCGGCATTGATGACTGCATTATAGAGTGTCGTGGAAACCTGACATACACCTCCGCCGATTCCCTCTACCACATTTCCACTGGAATATTCCGGAGCTGCCTGGTATCCATTCGCCTCAGTACGCTCTTTGATCACCTTGATCGTCGAAAATGTTTTTCCCGGATAGAGGATCGTGCCGTCGATATATTTTGCTGCCGTGTGTACATTATTCGCCCTGGCAGCATTTGATGTCGCATAGGATGTGGAGTAGCTTCCCAGCAGATCCTTACATTTTTCGACCTGTTTTTTCGTATATTTTGGTTCAAAAACATCGACTACAGCCGCTACCGTTAAAGGATCCTCCTTTACCTCCTTTGTGAGTGCATGACTAAGCACAGCAACCGTCTCATCCACCTTGATTTGCCGCCCGTTTCTTGATTTCGTTGCAGTAAAAACACCATTTTTAAACTTTAATTTTGAATTTTTCGGCTTTACATCAAAGGAAGTACATTTTTCCTCCACAAAACTCTTCAACTGGTTTTCATCCACTTGATACTCCAGCTTAAACTCTCCCTTTTTTTTATCCTTTTCGGGAAGCTTTTGATAATTTGTAAGAAAATTCCCCTCTTTTCCAATCCGGTAAGCTCGTTCCAAAACATCCTTTTCTTCACATGAAAATCCTAAAACCTCTGCACTGGCAGCCACCTCGTTCTCGTCGATCGTAATCGTAACTTCCCTTTGCAAAAGCTTCTGAATGTGCTCATTTAATCTGGTCTCTGCCTCTTTTTTGGTCAAGCCCCCTATATCGATTCCATCAATCGTGACTCCCTCACAGATTTTGTTGCTCTTCTGAAAGGTAACACCCCTCATGATCAGCCATACACCTGCTGCAATCAAACATACCAAAAAAAGGCCGCCGATAAACAATATCGTCAGTTTCTTATTTTTACTTGTCATTGTAATCTCTCCTATGCTATACTTCTATCTATACAACACTTAAAACCATCGGAACTACCATCGCTATAACAACAAGAATACAGATTACTGCTGCGATTTTTTTCTGGTTTTTTTTATTAAAGAAATTCATATTTTACCTCCAAAATAATTAATCCAATAGAAAGGAGCAATAAAATGGCACTCTTTCTCCTATGCTTTATTGTATTCGTAATCTGGTTTCGCGTCAAGATGAATAAAAATAATTCTCAAGGTTCCACTGCCGATGAACTCTTTTGGGAACGCGAAGAAAAAGCCAACCATGCACGAAAAAAGGATATCAGTTCTCTTGACTATCTGACTCCTGATCTTTCCAGACTTCCTCTCGTCGAAACATCAGACGATAAGGAGGCCGAGCTTGCCGCTATGGTAAAAAAATACGCTTCTGAAAAAATGATCAATCTCTCTCAGTATTCTAATACGGACTTAAAAGAGGCATATGGACCTGCAAATCTGGAAACACTATCAAATTGTGATCAGAGTTTTCTTCTCTTCATCCGCTCCTTAAGTGACTGGGGAAATTATCTTTTCGGGAAAAAAGCATATTCCCGCGCCAGACAGGTCTACGAATACTCCATTGAAATTGAAAGTGATATTTCTTCCGTCTACATCAACCTCGGTACTATTTATGCCAAAAGCAAAGAATATGAAAAGCTCGACAACCTGATCAGCTTAGTAGAAGCTTCTAATTTTAGTCTAAAACAAAGCATCCTGAAAAAACTGAAGCTGGCAAAGCTGGTATAATCAGAAAACCGCAGAAGGACATTCCTCTCTTAAAAAGCATTCCCCGCATTTTGGATTTCTAGCCGTGCAGATCGTCCTGCCCAAAGTAATGATATGTATGTTATATATGATCCAGTGATCCTTAGGAAGTACGCGCATTAGTTCATATTCAATCTTTTCCGGATCGTCCTCCACGGTAAAATGTAATTTTTTAGAAATCCGCTTGACATGTGTATCTACAACGATGCTTGCCTCATGGAAAATATTCCCCCGGATCACATTCGCTGTTTTCCTTCCGACACCGGCAAGCGTAGTCAGTTCCTCCATCTCAGAAGGAACTTCTCCTCCGTAATGTTCCACCAGTCTTTTACTGCAGGCAATGATATTTTTTGCCTTATTATGATAAAAGCCCGTCGATTTAATATCCTGCTCTAACTCTGTCAGCTCTGCCTTTGCAAAATCCTCTAAATCCGGATATTTCACAAACAGATCTTTCGTGACGATATTTACTCTGGCATCGGTACACTGTGCACTGAGTATCGTCGCAATGAGAAGCTGCCAGGGCGTTTCATGGTTCAAATAGCATCTGTAATCCGTTCCGTATTCCCGGTCCAAAAGAGCTAATACCCGTTCTACCCGCTCCTTCTCCTTTTTTGTCATTCTCTTTGCCATAATAATTCCTCCATGCCGGCTATATATCAAATAATCAAATGCAGCCTTTCCGTCAGACATCTTTTTTCTGAAAGATCACCTCCATCGGATGATCCCTGACATGCTCCCACAGCTCCCGCTTCTCATCGTATTGTTTGCAAACCCACTCATAAGCTTCATCCAATCCATCTTCGGTATATGGGAAGCTTCTGTATTCCTTTCTCTCCTCCGGCGTTTTTTCAAAGCTGAATGGTTCCGGCCAGATGACAGCCGAAAGACACACCTCTCCCTCTTTTTCCGGATTTTCACTCTTTTTTAACTGATATCGCATCCCCTGATAGCTGGCAGCAAGAACTGCTTTTTGATCATAAAAGCTTGTAATATCATAAAAGGATTTTCTGTCATTCATATCCACATTGATCCTCCGTTCCATTTTTTCTAAATCAGTTTCATTCACTTTCCATTCCTATTTCTGCTCACCAAGTTTCATTCAAAGCCCCTGGCTTTGATACAGATTCGCATAAAAGCCGTTCCTCTGCAGTAGATCTTCATGGTTTCCCTGTTCCATGATCTGTCCGTCCCTCATGACTAAGATGATATCAGCATTTTGAATCGTAGAAAGCCTGTGTGCCACGATAAATGTAGTCTTCCCCTTCATCAAAGCAGCAAAAGCACTCTGAATCTTCATTTCTGTTCTGGTATCGATCGAAGAGGTTGCCTCATCTAAGATAAGCATTGGCGGTCTGCATAAGAATACCCTTGCAATACACAAAAGCTGTCTTTGTCCCTGCGAAAGATTCTCTCCGTTTTCCTTTATGACCGTATCGTACCCATCCGGCAGACGCTTGATAAAGCTATGTGCATATGAACGCTTTGCAGCTTCCACCACCTCCTCATGACCTGCATCCTTTCTTCCAAACAAGATATTCTCCTCTATCGTCCCGTCTTTGAGCCATGTTTCCTGCAGAACCATTCCATACTGGCTTCTCAAATTTTCCCTGGAAAGCTCCTTGATATCCTTTTCATCAATACAGATCTGTCCTTTCTCCACATCATAAAAACGCATGATCAAATTGATGATCGTCGTTTTGCCGCATCCGGTCGGTCCTACGATTGCAACCCGTTTTCCCGGTGTTACAGAAAGATGAAAGTTCCGGATCAAAGGCTTATCCGGTACATAAGAAAACTCCACATCTTTTATCTGCACACTGCCTCTTGTCGAATCTATAACCGCCTTTGGCGGAAGGTCTGTCTCCTCTTCTTCCTCCATTAACTCAAATATCCTTGCCGCACAGATCAATGCATTCTGGAGCTCCGTAATCACACCTGAAATCTCATTAAATGGC
>CADBMH010000140.1 GCA_902795705.1 uncultured Lachnospiraceae bacterium
CCACATAAATTTCTGAATTTACGGCTTCCATATAAAGTGTATTGTCCGGATTCAGATAGATTCCCATATGCGCCCCTCCGTTCTGTTTTCACAGATTATAACATAAGGGAATGCCTTTATACAAATTCCCATCCTTAATAAAAGGTTACATAGAGACCTGCCGAAGAAACAGCATAAATGAAGTGAATGCACCGACCATGCTTTCCTCGGGTAATCCATACACCGTAAAAAAAATTTAATTTGGATTCTGCATAATCTCCCTATCAAAACATGATCAGTTACGCAATTCAGAATACTAATCTGGATTTATTTGCAATGCGAGTTTATAATTTAGTGTGAATAGTAACAGATAATAACAAAAAAACGCAACGCTACCAATGCGGTAACGCTGCAAAAATAAGATATAACAAACTATATACCAGTCTGTTTTTCTCGACGAAGCACTACTCCAATAAGAATTCTGTCTGAACAATTCCCTTTTGTCCCTGTTCCTTGAAATAAAGCTCTGTCCCAATCCGGTATCTTCCCTTTGAAAGCGGAGCCGTAAAGTAGTCAGAAAGCCTGATTTCATATGTATAGCTTTTCTTTGGGGCAATTAGGATAGCTACATCAGAAAATGTGCTTCCCTCCGCAAACGGCACAGAAATCCATTCCCTGTCTTCTGATTTCTCAAGTGTAAAGTAATAGCCTGCCGTAAGTTCCCTGTCTGAATCGTTGATAATCTCTAACTTCAAAACATTCTGTTCTATATCTGGCATAACCGTCATATGCACCTCTGACAAAACGATTACATCATCAGGAGTTTGTGAAAGCTCCGGTGAAGCAGATGGTACTGGTATATTTTCTGATGCCTTTTTTACCGTAACCTTACAATAGTACTTCTTCTTTTTATATTTAGCAATAATCATACAGGTTCCTTCCGACTTCGCCTTTACCAGACCTTTTTTGACTATAGCAATTTTTTTATTGTTACTTTTCCATTTGACTTTCTTAGCCTTGGCTCCCTTCAGCTTCAGGGAATAGGTCTTTTTAGTTTTCAAAGACAATGCCTTCCTATTTAGCGAGATACCTTTCGCCATTACCGGTGCCGAATCATAAAGCTCAAAATCAATAAATAATAATGCAACAACTAAAAATAAACCTAAAAACCTTTTCATTCTAAAAAACCTCCAAAAACCAATTCTATTAATTCTTAGTACTGTAAATCATACAGAGCTAAAGGATTTAAATATAACCATGATTCTGCAGCCAATAAAATAAACCAGCTTCCAATCTTCTTGCAACATTGTAAGTAGGATATCCCGAAGAATGAATAGCAACTAAATATGGTAATCCACTCGTTGTATTAATTACATAAACAGGTGATCCACTTTGCCCTGACATGGTATCTAAATTATGATTTAGCAAATCATCAGTCATGCTCAAAATATTTCCAGAAGTCTCATACATTTTATATGAACCATAGTCAGAAGGATATCCCGCAGTATGTAATGTTTCAGAAGCAGAAGGTGCAGTCACTATTCCCAAGTGTCCAGTATGATTATTTACTGTATCATCAGCAAAAACAATAAAACCATAATCTGCTTCCAATGGTTGATTTGTTCCATGATAGTCCTCTCTGCAAATATATGAACTATAATTGCTTGTTTCATAATATACACTGGAACCATTTCTTCCAAATTGCATCAATATTGATTGTGGGAGTGATCCATTATTGTTTATTAATAGATGTCCTGCAGTCGCTAACAAGCGAGAACTTATCATTGCTCCACTACCATATGCTACCATTCCATCTTCATAGGTAACAGTAATTCTGGCAATAGTTCTGTATGGATATTGTGTTGGATTTGTCACTAACTGCCTGTCATCATTTCCTATTATACTTTGTATTCCGGCACTCGGAGCAGCAATACTATCACTTAGAGAGACTTCGGGAATCTCTGGTTCTGAAATAAAATCACGCACTTCATTATATGAACTAAGATCTATTTTCTCTTTATCCCCCGTTTCCTTGTCATAAATTACAAAATTTTCTAAATTCTCCTGCGCAGAGGCTGTTTTAAAATTGCATATCATCATCATAGCACAAACAGATAAAAAACATAAAATATTTATTTTCTTTTTTGTCATATCCAATCCCCCTTTCTTTTTTAATTAATAATTTCCCTTTCAGGAAACAAATCATTCTGTTTCCTGCTATCTTCGCCTTCTTCGGTTTCTTCTTCCGAAGTCTTCCTCTTCTGTATCACTGTCTGCTAGCTTTTTTTCCAAAACAGCCAATCCCAAAAACCATGAATCCAGCCCGTTGCATACATACCTTGTCACCTTCCTCTCCTGTGCACATCCTCAATGTACACCGCTAAAAAGAGGATTTCAAGTCAAAAAGGACGAACGGTTAAAAATCGGGACGAATGGTTATGATTTATACCGGAAAACGGATCTCCACGATATATTTCTCGCCCTCTACTGTCCGGACACAATCGCCACGGTATTTTTTTACAATCTCATCGATGATCTGCGTACCAAAGCCGTGCTGCTCCTTTTCCTCCTTGACCGTGCCTGCTGCTCTCTTTGATAATTCTTCCGTTTCAAAGGTATTGTCGATATGTATGCTAAGCCCTTTCTCTGTCTGACGGAATAGTAGAGTAATCTCCTTTTTCTCACCTTTACACCGTCCGACTGCCTCTGCCGCATTTTTCACCAGATTGGAAAATAACACACACAGATCCCTCTGTGAGAAGGAAGTCTCCTCTCTCATATAACCGCTTACACTGACCGTAACTTCTTCCGGCAGAGTCGAAAAATAGTAGTTTAAAACCACATTTACAATCTCATTCCCAACCTCATATCCCTTCCCACTGACCTGATGAAGTTCCTCGATCATCTCGTCTAAAAATTCCTGCAGCTTCTCATAGTCCCCGGTCTCACAATAGCTTTTTAACTGCATAAACTGATTGCTGATATCATGGCGGAACTTTTTCGTATCCTGCTCCCTGTCAAGTAATCGGATAAAATACTCTTTTTGCTGTTCGCCATATTTTTGAATAAATTCCAGCTCGACCTGCGTTCTGCGAACCCTGTTTAAGTAGTGTATCATCGCAAAGATCAGAATATCGATTGTGACACTTCCTCCAATAAATAACAGATCGCCCACGACTCTGGCACGCACTAAAAAAATATGTTCTAATACATATTGAAAATAACTCATCATAAAAGTCATAATCCATAGGATGATTATGAAAAACCGCCAAGCCGGATCAGAAAAGGAGAGAAAGCCCCGTTTCCCTTTTCGAAGCAGAAAAACCACGCTAAAAGGGAGAATCAAACTGATTTCTGCTATCATCGTCTTAAAATCATTATTCTCAAAAAACAGTAGTCCCGCCAGATGAAAGAAGGGATTTTCCAAAATCACGATACAGGGATATGAAATCAGAATCAGCTTCAAAAACGCTTTCCCCTTCACTTCAAAAAGCAAATAGCAGTTAAGCCATGCTATGATGATAGAGACTCCGATAAAGCTGATAGGAATATCCACCTGAAGGATACGAAGAAATCCTCCTGCAGTGCATAATAAAAGCAGACCACAAATCCGGTATCCGATGTTCTCCTTTCGAAGCTCCAAGCCCAAAATAACAGATGCAAACGCAATAAATTCCAAAGTCGTTAAAAAACATTCCAGCATATTCCACCTTCTCCTATTGAAATCTTGTCTCATATGAGATCAATTGATGCAAAAATTCCTTATACCGCCGTCTGGAAATAGGAATCCGTTCTCCGGTTTTTAATCGTACCTCTTTTTCGGACAGTTCCCTGATATATTCCATATTAACAAGATAGCTTCTGTGACAGGCGAAAAAGAGCCGCTCATCTAACCTTTCTGCCCACTCACGAATCCCAAGCGGGCTGCGGAAATCCCGGTGCTTTGTATATAGAACCGTCCGGTTCCTGTCCGCCATCAGATAGATAATATCCTTTTCTGTAACGGAATAGGAATCTCCTTTTTCCTCCACCACTAACTCCCGTCTGCCGACCAGACGGTTTTTCGCATCTTCTAACGCCTCTAACAGCTCTTCTTTGTCAATCGGCTTGGTCACATAGCGCAGCGCCCCGATTTTAAAAGCCTCCTTAAACCGGGCAGTATTTCCGGTCAGCATCACGATGATACAGTCCGCCCCCTGCTTTCTTAACCGCCTCGCCGTTTCAATTCCGTCCATTTCCGGCATCTCGATATCTAAGAAAAGGATATCACAGTCTGTTCCGTGCACTAAAAGCTCCTCTCCTGACGGGAAACAGGACAGCTCATATAATTCATAAAATTCCTCTTTCGCTGCTTCCTTCAAGATGTCATATACGGATTCATAAATCTCTTTTTCATCATCACATACATGTATTCTCAACATAGTCTCTAAGCCCTTCTTCTTTGTTTCTGTCATTATCGTAGTTCCTTTTATTTCATGGCTTTTTTCCTCTAACATCACATTATAGCACAAAAAAGTGCTATGTCCCCGATGGACATAACACTTTTTATTTCTGATTTTTTATTTTATGGAAACAAAACTTCTATCTCTTCAATTTACTCGGTGATTTCTGTTCGATCATCGAAAGCATTTTCTCATCCGGCGTAAAAAGAATCTTCTCCATCCCCTTTTCTCCCTGATGGATTGCCACATAATCCTTCTCCGGCTCATAGCCGGAAGCGTAGTCTACTAAGGGCATGTCCTTGTAGGAATCCAGTACATGAGAGGATGCCGGGGCGAAAAATTCTACCTTGTCCATATCGATCCGCTGCAGGGTTTTTCGCTTTGCTCCTTTATAGATGCAGTCAAAATCAATCTGACCGTCTACGAAAATATACTCAAAGGCTATATCCTTTGTAGGCAGGAAGTATCCGATTACCACATCGACGAGAACCATGACAAGGAGCGGCAAAAATGTTCCCATCAGCACACCAAAGGCAATTCCGATCAGTACAAGGACTGCCATGAGGAAAATCAGTCCCCCGCGGATCGTCATGCTCTTTTTGCGCGCTTTTGCCTCCAGGTAAGTTTCTGAATATAGTGGTTCCATGCTTTAGTTCCTTTCTTTTTCATGATATTTAGCGACAGCCTTCAGCTGTTTCATAAAAAGGAAATTGGTTTGCATGCAAGCATAAATGCTTGCAGCAAACCAGTTTCCTTTTTATTCACCTGTGAATTATAACCTATTTACTACATCATTCCCATGCCTGGGGCGCCTGCCGGCATTGCCGGTGCGTCTTCTTTGATATTAGAGACAACGGACTCTGTTGTAAGAAGTGTAGATGCTACGCTTGTTGCGTTCTGCAATGCACTTCTTGTTACCTTTGCAGGATCTACGATTCCTGCCTTTACCATATCAACATACTCCTCTGTCAGTGCATTAAAACCAATGCCTACTTCGGATTCTCTTACCTTATTAACGATCACGGAGCCTTCCATACCGGCATTGTTTGCAATCGTATTAAGCGGTGATTCCAGTGCCTTTAAGATAATGTTCGCACCGGTCTTCTCATCGCCATCTAAGCTGTTTGCAAGCTCTAATACGTCCTTTGTTGCATGGATATATGCAGAACCGCCTCCTGCGATAATTCCTTCCTCTACAGCCGCTCTCGTAGCTGCCAGGGCATCCTCCATACGAAGCTTAATCTCCTGCATCTCTGTTTCCGTCGCTGCGCCGACACGAACAACTGCGACACCGCCTGCAAGCTTTGCAAGTCTTTCCTGTAATTTCTCACGGTCAAAGTCAGAGGTCGTCTCCTCGATCTGGCTGCGGATCTGATTGACTCTTGCAGAGATTGCATCCTTTTCACCTTCACCGTCCACGATCACCGTATTCTCTTTCTCTACCTTCACGGATTTTGCACGACCACACTGCTCTAAAGTTGCCTCCTTCAGATCCAGACCGACCTCTTCAGAGATTACAGTACCACCGGTCAGGATTGCAATATCCTCAAGCATTGCCTTTCTGCGGTCACCATAGCCCGGAGCCTTTACCGCAACGACATTTAAGGTACCTCTCAAGCGGTTCAGTACTAAAGTCGTAAGCGCTTCCCCTTCCACATCCTCTGCAATGATAAGAAGCTTAGAGCCGGACTGCATCGTCTCCTCTAAGATCGGTAAAATCTCCTGAATATTGGAAATCTTCTTGTCTGTAATTAAAATGTATGGATTATCAAGCTCTGCTACCATCTTATCCATATCGGTTGCCATATATGCGGAAATATAACCGCGGTCGAACTGCATACCTTCTACAAGATCAAGCTCTGTCTTCATGGTCTTGGATTCTTCGATCGTGATCACACCATCATTGGAAACCTTTTCCATGGCATCGGCTACCATCTCACCGACACTGTCATCCCCTGCTGAGATAGCGGCAACTCTTGCGATCTGCTCCTTGCCAGTTACTTCAGAGCTCATCTTCTCAATGGCCTCTACTGCCTTATCGCATGCCTTCTTCATACCCTTGCGGAGAATGATCGGATTTGCGCCTGCTGCGAGGTTCTTGATTCCCTCGTTTACCATTGCCTGTGCAAGTACGGTTGCTGTCGTCGTACCGTCTCCGGCTACATCATTTGTCTTGGTGGCAACCTCTTTTACAAGCTGTGCCCCCATATTCTCAAATCCGTCTTCTAATTCAATATCCTTTGCAATCGTCACACCGTCATTTGTAATCAACGGAGTTCCGAATGACTTATCAAGAACTACATTTCTTCCCTTCGGTCCGAGTGTCACCTTTACGGTATCTGCTAATTTATTTACGCCTGCCTCTAAAGCTGCTCTGGCTTCTGCTCCATATTTAATATCCTTTGCCATAATTCATATCCTCCAATTCTTTCCATAAATGACTCTATTTTTTGAAGCTCTATGTTCCTAAACGAAAGCACTCTCCACTTAGAAAGCATGTCTCCTCATCAATCAACAACCTTTGCTACAATATCATTCTGACGAACAACAATAAACTCTTCCTCGTCTAATTTTACATCAGTACCTGCATATTTTGAGTAGATTACCTTATCACCTACTTCAACCTGCATCTCAACCTCCTTACCGTCAACCACACCGCCAGGTCCTACTGCTACAACCTCTGCCTGCTGCGGTTTCTCCTGTGCATTTCCCGGTAAGATAATGCCGGATTTCGTCTGTTCTTCTGCCTCTAACTGTTTTAATACAACTCTGTCCCCTAATGGTGATAATTTCATAATAAATGCCTCCTTCAAATTTTGTTATTAGCACTCATTCCATTTGAGTGCTAACCCTTGTTCTACTATATTTCATTTATGAGATTTTAGCAATCAAAATATACTTTCTATATTCTTCCATTTTTTTATTTATCATATATTTTCTTTCTTTTTTTCTCTTTTTCTTAATTTATCTTTATTTTTTATTTATAATCAATTAAAATCGAGAAGGGAAGCTTCCTTAGTGCGGGCGTGCGCATCCTCGCGGAGCGTTTTTTATTTCATAGGCAACGAAGTTTCCTATGAAATAAAAAAGGAATGTTTCCTTTTTCGAAACATTCCTCTATTCTGTACATACAATGATTTCTTTAAGCCTTTGCCTCATTGATCAGATCTTTCACATCACGTGCTCTCTCCTTGATACGCTCACTTGCCTGACGGGATGTCAATACCTTGGAAACATAACGGCTTGCTTCTTCCAATTTTCCGGTCCTTCTGGCTAATTCTGCCAAAAGATATGTAACGGTCAGTTCATCCATCCCGCACATCGGGAAATCTTCATTTGAATACGCATTGACAAAACCATCATAGGCATTCGCCAAAAGTTCGTTTTCTTCCTTCTGAAGCTCTTCCTTCTGGCTTGCATAATCAGCGGCAGACTGATCCAGACTTTCTGCTTTACCACGGCATAACCAGGCTAACTTTAAACAGGTATATGCCTTCTCACTGGCTTTTGCCTTCTTTACGATGGTATTTGCAAGTGCAAGCTGATGTCTTGTAATTGCTTCATCATAAGTATAAAAAGCTGCTGTCGTATCAATCCCGGTAAAATTAGCAGAAATATTATCCTGAATCATCTTCTGCTGAGCCGGCATAACAAACTTAAAGAAACGATTCAGCGCCGCATAGCCGCAGAACGGGCAGACAACCGCATCATACTTCAAGACATCAAGAGGCTGATACTTCGGTCTTAAATCTGTATCCTGACTGGTCATCTTCGATCTGCCGCTGCGAACCGTCTTCGTCTTAAAATCCTGATCGCAGACCGGGCACTTCATAGATTTGTCCAAAAGAACAGATTCCTCTGCAAACTCTTTTTTTTCTTCCTTCTTTTCTGCTTCTGCCTTCTTCTCTTCTTCGCTTTCGTACACATTTACATTTTCTAATTTCCCCAAACCAAGCTGCTCCAGACCGTTTAAAATACTCATTTTCTTTTACCCCCTTATTTTGGTCGATATGAACTTTTCATTGAAACTATTCTATTAAATACAGGATGTTCTTTTGTAGAATCTTTCGTATCCACAACAAAATATCCTTGTCTTACAAATTGGAAGCTCTCACCGGGCTCAGCCTCTGCCAGTGCCGGCTCTACAAAGCTCTCTTTCACTACCAGTGAATTCGGATTGACATTGATGGTCCCATCCTCATTATACACACCTTTTTCCTCATCGACAATATTTTCATAAAGTCTGATCTCTGCCTTTTTTGCAGTATCCGCAAGCACCCAGTGAATCGTTCCCTTCACCTTCCTTGCATTAAAACCGGAACCGCTTTTCGTCTCGGGATCATAGGTGCAGTGAACCTCTGTTACATTCCCGTCCTCATCCGTCACATAATCGGTACAGGTTACAAAATACGCATTCATTAAGCGTACTTCATTCCCCGGAAAAAGCCGGAAATACTTCTTTGGCGGCTCAATCATAAAATCATCGCGTTCAATATAGAGAACTCTGCCAAAAGGAACCTTTCTTGTCCCCATTTCCTCATTTTCCTGATTATTGGAAACATCCAGATATTCAATCTCACTTTCCGGATAATTCGTGATTACAAGCTTGACCGGATCCGTGATTGCCATCATCCTCGGACGCTTCAGCTTTAAATCTTCACGGATACAATACTCTAACATTGCGTAATCGGAAGAGCTGTTTGCTTTTGAAACCCCGGAAAGCTCCATAAACCTGCGGATAGACTCCGGCGTAAATCCTCTTCTTCTAAGTGCTGCAATCGAAACCATTCTCGGATCATCCCAGCCATCTACAATGCCATCCTCCACTAACTTTTTGATATACCTTTTACCGGTAACAACATTGGTGAGATATAACTTGGCAAATTCAATCTGCTTTGGCGGATGTTCAAATTCACACTCTCTTACCACCCAGTCATATAAAGGTCTGTGATCCTCAAACTCCAGGGTACAGATGGAATGTGTCACACCTTCGATTGCATCCTCGATCGGATGTGCAAAATCATACATCGGATAGATGCACCATTTATCTCCGGTATTATGATGATGCATTCTAGCTACTCTGTATAATACGGGATCGCGCATATTCATATTCGGAGATGCCATATCAATCTTTGCCCGAAGTACCTTGGAACCATCTTCAAACTCTCCTGCACGCATTCTCTCGAATAAGTCCAGATTTTCCTCTGCTGTTCGATCTCTGTAAGGACTGTTTTTTCCGGGTTCCTTTAATGTTCCCCTGTATTCTCTCATCTCTTCTGCAGAAAGATCACAAACAAATGCTTTTCCTTTTTTAATCAGCTTCACAGCATATTCATACATCTGATCAAAATAATCCGATGCATAAAAAACCTTTTCCTGATCCAAATCACCACAAATCCACTTTACATCTTCTAATATAGAATTTACAAACTCCGATTTTTCCTTTGTCGGATTCGTATCATCAAAGCGCAGATGAAAATCTCCGCCATATTCCTCCGCTAAACCGGAATTCAAGATAATAGATTTTGCATGACCAATATGAAGATATCCATTCGGCTCCGGCGGAAATCTCGTTACAATCTTCTCATACTTTCCTTCCGCTAAATCCTGATCAATAATATTTTGAATAAAATTGCGAGAAACTACCTCTTTTTCCTCTGTAGCTTCTTCGTTCATATTACCCACGTTTTAATCCTCCTTTGCATTCCCTCGGGTACATCACTAAAAAACCTATTTGCCCTTTATAAAAATACCGATTACTATCATACCACATTTTTTGCATTAAGAAAAGCAAAAAATGATTTTTTTTACTCTTTTTTTGCCTTTTTTTGCTTTCTTAATGAAAAAAACTCCCAAAAAAACTTTTCGGGAGTTTGAAATTCTTCGTTTCTATTTAAAACGATGTCCACCTAATTTAAATTTTGCATGTGGTAAAACAACACTGAAAAAATGAATTTTCTTAATATTTTTTACCTTTCCCTTTACTACGATCGTCTTCTGACCGGCCAAAGCTTTCTTGGCTGCAGAAATACAAGATTTCCACTGTGCAGAATGTATCTTTCCACTGTCATACTGTGCTAATTTCTTCTTCAAAGCGCCATTTCTTACCGGCGAAAACTGAAACTTCTGATAGATCACACCTCTTACGGTATCCGGGAATGCATTCGAACGCACACGATTCATAACTACTATACCTACTGCAAGCTTTCCCTGATAGCATTCTGCACCGGCTTCACAGTTGATAATGCTCGCCATTAACCGAAGCTGTGCTTTTGTATATTTCGGTTTATTTTTCTTTTTTGTGTTATTATGTTTTTTCTTCTGCTTCGGTTTTGCTGTTGCCGCTGGCGTAGCTGACGGTGCAATTTCCGGAAGAACCTCCGGCTCAGCCTCCGTGGTATTTTCCTGTGCATCCGGATTATTTGCCGTATCTTCCGTGGCAGTTTGCGGTACCGATGCATCGTTGTTTGCAGATGCCGGTACAGATGTTACGGAAAATCCGTAAAACAATGAACATACCAGTACAAGCAGAGCAAATTTTCTTAATTTCATAATAACCTCCTAACAAAACCTTCCTTGTTTTGTAATATTTCATTTTGTTTATGTAATAATTATGTAACAATTATAACATGGATTTTAAAATTTTCAAGTCTTTTTTTCGTTTTTTTAACAAAAAAATGTCAAATCAAGGGCAATTCCCCTTTAAAACAGGGCTTTTCAGGGAAAAAAATTACACACAAAACAAAAAAAGTATCTTCACAACCGGGTGAAAATACTCTTTTTCCACATTTCTTCTATTTTTCTACAAATGTCTCCAAAATGGTTCCGCTTTTTACATCAGAAAGCATAGTTAGCCGGTAAGCTCCAAAAGCTTCCGGTAGGGAATCTCTCCTCCAAACAGATCAAGCGCGCTTCCTACTGTATAATCCACATGATTTTTCCCTGCTTCTTTGATCCATATAATATCAGACAAGCTTTGAATCCCTCCTGCATAGGTGACCGGAAGAAGTTCAAAAGCTCCTAACCTCTTTACAACCTCTTTTTCCACACCGGATGCCTTTCCCTCGACATCCACTGCATGAACTAAAAATTCCGAACAATATTCAGAAAGCATCGTAAGCGTTTGAACCGACAATGGTTCTGTTGTCGTTTTTTGCCAGCGGTCCGTTACTATATAATAATCATTCTTATGCCCCTGGCACAAATCAGCCGTTTTCGGCTGATTTTGCACTATTAATGAATCATTTGAAAGTTTACTTTCAAACTCTACATATCTGCAGCTTAAATCCAATACCAGATGCTCTTTCCCAACAAATGTACAAAGCTTCTCCAAACGCTCGAAATCAATCTTTCCATCCCGAAACACATAAGAAGTTACAATGACCTTGGAAGCCCCCATATCCAAAAAAGCCACTGCGTTCGTATCATCAATGCCGCCGCCAATCTGCATTCCCCCAGGATATGCAGCAAGAGCCTCCCTTGCCAAAGCAAGATTTTTTTCGTAGTATTCAGACGTTTTGGGATTTAACAGAATGATATGACCATCTGCAAGACTGTCTTCTCTATACATTTCAGCATAAAATTTCGCATCATATTCAGAAACAAAATTATCTCTCGCCTGATCTTCACGGTCTGTCAAACTCCCGCCGACGATCTGCTTTACAGAACCGTTATGAATGTCAATACACGGTCGAAATCTCATCCTAATTCTACCTTCCTGTAATCTTTCTTGCCAGCTCACGATACGAGTCCTTTTTGGACACGGTATAGGTTCCTGCACTGATATAGGAGCTAAATCCATTCTTATCTAAATACTTGTCAAAATCCGCAGCATTTTTCACGATTCCCATGCTCTGCAGTTTTTTGCTGACTGTTGTTGACCACTCTCCGGCACTGATCGTAAGCTTCTTTTGCTCTGCACGAATCTCTTTTTCCATCTTCTCTTTTTCTTTTTTCATATCAATCTCTTTATCAGAAGATTTTTTATCCGTACTTTTTTGGTCAGTATCGGTTTTTGTACCGGTTTTTGTATCGGTTTTTGTCTCCGTCTGTTTCACCGGTTCTGCAGTCTGAGTCTCATTATTATCTTTTGAGTCAGAGCTTTCCTTACTCTCTTTTTTCTCTGAAGAATCCTTTTTTTCATGAGCCTCGGAAGAATCTCCTGTATCCGGACTGGAAGCAGCCTCAACCGTCTCCTCTTTCTTCGCTGTCTCCGCCTCTGCATCTGACGATAAAACGGTTTTAGAATCATTTCCCGCATACTCCATGCCAAGCTGCAAGGCCCGCTGTTTTACAAAACCGTCAGAAGTACGCACCATAAACGAAATACCCAAAATGACAGCAGAAAACAAAACTCCTGTTCCAAATCCCCGTAAAAAAGATTTTCTGTTCATACTGTTACCTCATATATCCTAATATATCTGATCATTATTCAAAACTTCCTGCTGTTTCCGACATTCTGATTGATCAGGAACGAAAACAGTAATCCTTTACCGCATCTTGTAAAGATCTATAACAAACTTTACCTCACCCTGTCCTAATGAGAGCATTTTAGAAATCTCAATGATGGAATGTCCTTTTTTATACAAAGACACAATCTCATTATTATGGTTTACCGGCTTTTCCTGCTCCGCTAACGGAGTATAAGCTTCACTTGACCGTACTTCATTTTTCTGTTCTCTTGCCTCTGCCTCTTCAATCCTTGCAATCTCTGCATCAATCACATTAGATGCAGATGGAGTCTCTGCTATCTCCTCGCTAAAAAACACATCCTGAATAATATCCTGAAGAGATTTCTCATCCTCCTCATCTTTCTTTTCATTTTCCTGCTGTTTCTGAAGCTCCTGTTCCTTTCTCTTTGCCTCTTCTTCTTTCTTTTTCGCTTCCTCTAATTCCCGCTCGGCTTTTCGCTCTGAAAATGTCTTCTTTGGTTTGCGTTCCACATCCCATTTCGCAGGACGCTTCATTCTCTCGCGTCTTTCTGCTTCTTTCCTTTCTGCCTCTTTCTGCTCTTCTTCTATTTTTTCCCGTCTTTCTTTCTCCTCTTTTATTGCCGCCTGGATTTCCAGATTTTCCATCTCAATCTGTTTCCGGATCCGCTCTAAAGCCTCCTCCTGCTCGCTGAGCTTTTGATGTTCCTTTTCTGCCTCATTTTTCATATCCGCTTTCATCTTATCAATCTGATTGACAAGTGATTTTAACTCTTCCTGCTTTTCATTCATCATATCATAGAGAAATACTACTTCTCCGTGATTTTTTTCAATCTTATCAAGAACCTGATCGGAATATTCATTCATGCCCATTATTTTTTCATTCGACAAACGACTGAGTTTATCATCAATATCCTGATAAACCTCCTCCGCGTCTGTCTTCAATTTTTCCATTTTTTCTTCCCATTCCTTTGTAGAAACCTGATTTTCTACAGGAACAGGAACCGGAACAGGGTTCTCTTCTATCTCCACTTCCTCCCCGTTCTTTTTTTCAGAGAGCCGAAAGCTATATGCAACCGCACCCAGCCCGATCAATAGCATGGCAATCTCTAATCCAATCATTCCTCTATCCTCCAAAACAAAAATAATGAAATTCTGCTTAAATCCTTATGTCTAAATGTGGTTCTTTTTTTTCATCAGAATCATCCTCTTTTTTCTGCTGTTTCTTTTTTTTCTGACGACGGCGTCTTTCCCGCTCTTCTTCATTTTTCAATTCTTCATTCTCTGCTTTTTCACGGCGTATCGTTTTTTCAGAATTTTCCCTGACCATATCCTGAAACTGTGTCTGAAGCTGTTGATTTTCCTGATTCATCCGGTTAATTTCATTTACATGTAATTGAGATGCCTCCTGTGATTTTGGCGGCATGGTCACATAATCAAATGTTAATGACATAAGCACTCCCTCCTAACCTGACTGGTATTTCATATCTGTTATACTAAATACCCTTAATACGAATTTCCGCTCCTTCTCTGACAAAGGTACTATGCTGTACCTCACTATGAAGATACTTGGAAACATTGGAAATCGTCAATTTGACACCACTATAAGCAGTATCGTGTACAATAATCTTTCCGACACTTTTTGCCTCCTGCATCTGTTCTTCAATCTGGTCATATTCCTCTGTCATGCTCTCCATTTCACTGTCAATTACCTCTAAACGCTCCTTATTCTGTTTCAAAAGCTCTAACTTCTCCGGTTCCAGAGAGCCCTGCAGCTTAAAGCGTTTCTTCAGATTATCAATGGTCTGCATGATAATCTCTTTTTCTTCTGCCATTTCCTCGGTCAACTCTTCGATCTCACGGAAACGTTTCATCAGATCCGGATCAAACCCGACTTCCAGATTTGTTGTCGTTCCCATCGTAGACCCCATAATCTTACTTTCAATCAACTGCGTTGAACGAACCGATCCTCCGGCGATCATTCCTCGCTTTCCATTTACCGTAATGCTGTCCTTCGCCGTAACATTACTGTGCATGATGGCATCCGTAATGATCCTGCCGCCTGCTGTCACCGTAGAGCTTTCGATAAAGTTGGAAATAATATCGCCTTCTGCCTGCATCACGGCTTTTTCCATCCCCTGAATACCGCGGTTTAATACGATCTTTCCGCCGGAGATCAAGGTAGCACCTTCAACCGCACCATTGACATAAATATCTCCTGACGCTTCAATCTTATAGCCTGTAAGCACATTTCCTTTGACTTTTACACTGCCATCATATTCAATATCACCGGTAGACGGACCGACATCTGCAGGAACCTCATAACAATCTGATACAAATACCGTATCCTGTACACAGGTAACATTTCCGGACACATCGGAATACATCTCCAGACCATCCTCTGATAAATGAATATTTTTCCCATGTTTCAGCTTTTTATCAATCACTTTTTTCGGTTTGATCGGAGCCCCGGTTACATCGGTTCCCGGAGTACCAAAATCAGCCGGTACCAGAGTTGCCAAAAGCTGTCCCTCAGAAACCGGCTCAATCATATCCAATTTATGAAAATCCACCTGACCATTTTCCTTTACGGTCGGCTTGCTTGTTTTATTTATATCAAAATGATACGTAATTTCTGCATTTTTCCCGTGAATCGGCAATTCTGCCTTTGCAACCAGAATATCCATGCAGTATAATCTTGCCTTTAACATCATCTCAATATTTTTATCAATAATACCGAAAACAACATTTCTCTGTGCCAGCAAATCCTTAACATCATGAAAAGACAACCTGGAACCTTTACTGGAATTTGGATAAAGGCGAATCTTCGTATATAACCGTTTCGGATCTGTCGTGATCACAACCGTCTCATTCTCCGGCAGCATTTCCTCATCAGATATTTTGAACAGAGCATTTTTTTCCTGTGCAGCTTTCTCCGCAAATTCCTTGATGTCTGTAACCATGATATCTTCATAATGCTTCAACTCAATGTAATTAAGAACATCTCCCTCACGAATCGGCTCGCCACCGTCCATTGCCGGATAAGATTTCAAATATGTTCCATCGTCCTTATGAACCAATTGAAAAAAAGCATTCCTTTTCATGATAAATCCCCCCTGATCCTGTTTGGAAGATCTTTTAAAGGCTTCCCATACTGAAAATCGGCACATCATCCCCGATTTTTTCTTTCATTTTCCGAAGCGCCTTCGTATGAAGCTGGGAAACTCTCGATTCTGATACCTCCAACACTCTGCTGATTTCTTTTAATGTCAATTCTTCAAAATAATAGAATGAAATTACCTGTTGCTCTTTTTCTGTCAGCATACTGATTGCCTCTGCCAAAAGCTTTTTCATTTCCTGTCTTTCAATCACGGTCTCCGGCTGGTCAAATCTCGGTGCATTACCAAGCTCTGCCTTCACTTCGCTGCCCTGCTCCAGATATTCATCCAAAGAAACCAGATTGGCAATCTGCGTCTGATTCATAAGTCCCTCTAATTCCTCCATAGAGACACCGATCTCTTCTGCTAATTCCTCATTGGATGCCTGTCTGCCAAGCTTTGCCTCCAGATCCTTCATTGCCTGATCAAGCTTTTTTTGCTTTTGGCGCAGGGTTCTCGGAATCCAATCCATCTTACGGATCTGATCCAAAATAGAACCACGGATTCTAAGACTGGCATATGTCTCAAATTTCACACCCTTGGTGAGTTCAAACTTATCAATCGCATCAATCAACCCAAAGATACCATAGCCAACCAGATCATCAAATTCCACCATATATCCCAAATACATGCCGAGCCTTCCGGCAACGACCTTCACCAGTCCTGCATACTCCACAATCAATTGCTCACGCAGCTCCGGGGTTTTCTCCTTTTCATATCTGGTCCATAAATCCAGTCTTTCGTTTTCCGTCACTAGTAATCCCCCCCTTTTATACTTATTCATTCAATTCTGTATTTTCCGAATTATTATCATCCTTTGTTTCAGTATCCGCTTCCGCACTATCCTTTGGCATAGGAACAACAAGCTGTCCACCACCATGTCTCTTTACAAACATATTACCTTCCATTGTTTTTTGGATAATCTTTTTTGCAATCTGACCAATGATATAAAAAACAATCAACGTGATCAGCACCAATGCCAAACTGTAGGTTGTATCATAATCATTCACAATTGTAATGATACACACAATGGCCCCTGCTAAAAGGGTAATGACTTTAGGTATGAATTCTAACTTCATCAAACTCCTCCTAAATTGTTTTCGGCGGCTTACCCACTGCCTTTATCAGAAAATCTCCGGTTTCAGGATAAAACTCTACCGTCCGACCAAAGTTCAGCCCACAATCCTCACTTAAAATCCTGATTCCCAATTCTTTTAACTTCTTACGTACTGCATTCGCATTACTCTCACCAACACGCAGCATATCACTGTTCCCGGTAAATGCAAACATCTGTGCCCCGCCTGCAATCTTAGCTGTAAGATACCCTCTGTTTGCCCCTTCTTTTACCATCATCTCTATCAAAAGGTCAATTCCCGTATCTGCAAACTTCGCTCTATTCTGATTTTGGCGCACTGTCGTACTATCCGGCAGCATGATATGAACCAAGCCGGCAATCCTTGTCGTTTTGTCATACAAAGCTACACCAATACACGAACCAAGCCCCAATGTCGTAATCGCATCTGGAGCACGACAGACCTTTGCATCTGCCATTCCAACTTTTATCATTGCCATACCAATGGCCTCCTTATAACCCCAGCACTTTTAACATATGTTTGTATGATTCCATCGTAGGAATCAGAATAAAATATCCGCTGATATCCACATCAAGATCTACGAATCTGGATTCAATCAAAAGCGCCTGATCTCCCATTTTTCCAAATTCAATTGCAGGTACACTAAGAATAGCCCCGGCCATATCAAAAGCAAGGCTGGGGACAGATACATCAATCGTCAGCCCGGTCATAGAAGATATTGCGGAAAGATAAGCACCTGTAATAATATTACCGATTTCCTGCAGGGCAGATGTTTCCATTTCCGTAAAGGAATCCGTACTTGCCGGTTCCATCCCCATAAGCTGCTGGACCAACAGTCTTGCCGAACTGCTCTCCAGAACAAAAAGCATCATACCATCAATATCCCCGGAAAGGCTCAGCAAAATACCTGCAACCAAATTTTCCGCACCACCAACGATTTCTGACAATTCCGGAAAGGTAAGCATCTGTACCTGCGGTACACGCATATCAATTTTTGCGTTAATAAGTTGGGACAATGCAGTTGTTGCATTGCCCGCACCTATGTTGCCTATTTCCGTCAAAACATCAAATTGAAAATCGTCCATGCCGTTTTCGTTCATCTGCATAGGATTCTCTCCTTTACCAATACTTTATCCACTGTTCCGAAAAAAATTAAGCACTCTCTTTCTCATTGATTACGGAACGAATATTTAATAATGTAACCAAGCCGTCACCATGTTTACCGATTCCGCTTAAATACTGAATCTGTACATCATTATTATCTGATGTGTTCGGCTTCTCGATCTGGTCTGCTGACAGGGTAACTACCTCTCTTACCTCGTCCACAATAATACCGATTGCCGACTGATCTTCCGGTTTTATAATAATAATTCTTGTTGCATTCGTATATTCATCCGGCTTTAAACCAAATTTCAAACGAAGGCTCATTACAGGAATTACTTCACCACGAAGATTGATTACTCCCTTAAAATAATGCTGGGCACTTGGAATACGGGTAATCTTCTGCTGACGCACAATATTGTCCACATATTTAATGTCAATACCGTACTGCTCATTTTCCAAACGAACCACAATATACTGCTTTCCTTCGCCTGCAACATTTAAATTTTGAACGTCATTGATATCTTCCATTTCCACGCCCCTCCTATACTAAAGTATTTGCTTCTAAGATTAATGCAATGTCACCATTACCCAAAATAGTAGCACCGCTGATCAACTTACTGCAGTGAATATAATCGCCGATCGGCTTAATAACGATTTCCTGCTGACCGTTTAAGTTATCCACCACTAAACCGGCTCTCTTATCACCCTTACGGACAATAACAACCGTTAAACTCTCCGGCTCATAATCTCCCGGCTCAACCTCCAAAATCTGTCCTAAGCGGATAAGCGGGATAACGGAACCACGAAGATTGATCACTTCCTTCGTCTGAACCAGCTTCACTTCATCAAACATAACATCTTCGATCGTCTCAATGCTTCCGAGAGGAATCGCAAATTTTTCTGTTCCGATGTCTACCATGAGTGCCTGAATAATCGCAAGAGTGAGCGGAAGTCTGATAATAAACCGGCTTCCCTCACCAATCTCGGTCTTACACTCAATGCTTCCGCCAAGACCTTCAATCTTGGTCTTAACTACATCAAGACCAACACCACGGCCGGATACATCTGTAATCTTCTCCGCTGTGGAGAAGCTTGGACGGAACAACAGATCAATCACTTCCTGATCTGACATTACCGCTGCCTGTTCTTCTGTAATAGAGCCTTTTTCCAAAGCCTTATTCTTTACTTTTTCTATATCAATACCGGCACCGTCATCACGAACCTCAATCGTGACATTGTTACCATCCTGATATGCATCTAAATAAATATGTCCTACTTCATCCTTGCCAAGTGCGATACGCTCCTCGTTTTCCTCCAGACCATGATCGGCAGAGTTACGAAGCAAATGCTGCAACGGATCACCGATCTCATCGATAACGGTACGGTCAAGCTCTGTCTCCTCACCGGTCATATGAAGCTCCATCTTCTTGCCTAACTTCTTGGACAAGTCACGGATCATGCGCGGGAATCTGTTTACAACCGTTTCGATCGGCACCATTCGTACCTTCATAACGGATTCATGAAGGTTGGTTGTCACGCTCTCCAGGTACTCAATCTGCTCATTAAAACCGGAATCATGCAATGAATCATCCGTAGAACTCATGGATACCAGACCATTCTTTGCAATAATAAGCTCACTCACGAGATTAATAAGCACATCCAACTTCTCGATATCGACACGAACCGTTCTTCCTACAGAAGGCTTTGCTGCCTTAGCTGCAGGTTTCGCAGCCTTTTTATCCTCTGCCTTTGCTGCCTTTGCTGCCGCCTGTGCCTTAGCCGGTTTTGCAGCAGGCTCCTCTTTCTTCTTTTCTTCTTCCTTCGGAGCCTCCTCTTTTTCCTCTTTCGCATCACCCTTCACTTCAAAAGGTCCGACGATTGCTTCCTTGATTTCAGAGACAGACTCTATTGCCTCTTTTACCTTTTCCAGACTCTCATCCGTAAAATATACCAAACTGAAATCCAGCTCAAACTTCTCATCCTCAATATCCTGTATACTCGGTACAGATTTAATAACCTCACCGATTTCCTCTAACGCTTTAAATACGAGAAAGGCTCTCGCCGCTTTCAGAATACAGGTCTCCTGAAGGTATACCGTGATACCGAATATATTTTTATTGTCTGCCTTTGCCTTATCAAAGGTCTCTTTTTCATATTCTGTAATCTGGATCGATGTATATTTTTCCTTTTCATCAACAGAGCCGCTATCCTCTTCTGCAGCTTCACCACCGGCACTTTCCGCCGGTGCAGCAGCTCCTCCCGCAGGTGCGGGTGCCTCTTTGCCGGTTGCCTTTGCCGCAATCGAATTCAAGGTCTGACAGATTTCTTCATTATCCTCGGTACCTTCATTTGCTGTCTCCAGAATTTCAGCAAGATATGCCTCCAAAGCATCCAGACCACGGAATAAAACATCTACGAGTTCCGGTGACACCTTCATGTTCTCACTACGGATCTCCTGAAAGACATTTTCCATATCATGAGTCAAACGCTGCATACGTTTGAAACCCATCGTACCTGCCATACCTTTTAAAGAATGGGCAGCACGGAAGATTTCATTGACCGCATCCATGTTTTCCGGCTCCTGTTCAATGACCATAAACTGATCACTTAATGTCTGTAAATGTTCTTTTGTTTCATCAATAAAAATTTCAAGATACTGGCTTACGTCCATTTTAGTGCACCCCCACATGCTTCGTTATCGCATCGGCAATTCCTCTTAAGGCAACCACCTCATCTACAGCTCCTGCTTCATATACTGCCTTCGGCATGCCATAAACTGTCGATGTCGGTTTATCCTGTGCAATAACATAGATTTGATTTGTTTGTTCTAATTGTAAAATTCCTTTTGTTCCGTCTGCTCCCATTCCTGTCAGCACTACACATGTAATTTCATCAAAGGATGACTTTAACAATGACTCATACATGATATCCGCACATGGCTTTAAGCCGCCTCTCGGTGCCTCATCGGTCACAGATATACAATGGGAATTTTTTCCTTTTTCAAGCAGACGCATCTGACGGCCACCTTTTGCTAAATAAACTTTTCCTTTTCGGATCACTTCGCCGTCCTCTGCCTCTGTGACATCAATCCTGCTCAGTTCATCCAGTCTTAAACTTAAGGACTTCGTAAAGTCTTCCGGCATATGCTGTACAATAAGCACCGGCGCATCCAGATTTGCAGGAAGAAACGGTATCACATATTGAAGCGCCTTCGGTCCTCCGGTCGAGCAGGCAAGCGCAACTAACTTTTTGGCTCCCACTCCTAATGGTCCCTTAGAATGCGGGATTTTCGGACCGGAAAACTTCAATTCCATATGATGGGCATGACTGTCTTCCCTGTTCTTCTCCTGCTTCTCGAATTTCTTGATATCCTCTTCTGTCAC
>CADBMH010000141.1 GCA_902795705.1 uncultured Lachnospiraceae bacterium
AAAAACTTTTGACGAATCAGCAAAAAAGAGATAAACTTGTCTTTGTGGGGGATGGAATTAATGATGCCCCGGTGCTTTCGAGGGCAGATGTCGGAATTGCGATGGGAGCGCTTGGCTCCGATGCGGCAATCGAGGCGGCAGATGTGGTTTTAATGGATGACGATCCGTTAAAGATTGCAAAGGCAATCAGAATTGCAAGAAAATGTATCCGCATTGTCTATGAAAATATCTATTTCGCAATCGGAGTGAAGGTCATCTGTCTGATTTTGGGTGCACTCGGTATTGCGAATATGTGGCTGGCAATCTTTGCAGATGTCGGTGTGATGGTGATCGCGGTATTAAATGCGATCCGAGCTCTTTTTGTGAAAAAGTTGTAAAAAATAAAACCACAGAGCGGTTTTATTTATGTCCAAAGGGCATGGGCATTTTTAGGATGATTTAGGAGAGATGGTTATGGAGAAGATAGACTGCTGTGATACCGTTGAGGTTCATGAGGAGCTTTTGAAAATCGTAAATGAGACAATGCCGGATGAAACGGAGCTTTACGATCTGGCAGAGCTTTTTAAGGTATTTGGTGATTCTACGAGGATCCGTATTTTGTTTGTGCTGTTTGAAGCAGAGGTCTGTGTCTGTGATCTTGCGGAGGCACTTGGTATGACACAGTCCGCGATTTCACATCAGCTTCGCATTTTGAAGCAGAATAAACTGGTAAAGAATAGAAGAGAGGGAAAGTCGGTATTCTATTCTTTAGCAGATGATCATGTGCGGACGATCATTGCACAAGGGCGGGATCATTTGGAAGAAGACAGTATGAAAGTAAACTTTCATACTATTCATTAATAGGTGCAGTTTCAGCCGGGCGGCTGAAACATGCCGGGGGTGTAAGATAGATAGAAAGGCTTGGTATGGAAAAGAAAAGTATTTTGCAAAACAAGATATATTTGTATATCACGGAATTTTTTGCCGGTATGGCAGTGATGGCAGTGGAATTGGGCGCAAGCAGGCTTTTGGCGCCCTATTTTAGTTCTTCGCAGATTGTCTGGACGATCATTATCGGGACGATCATGATCGCCATGGCACTCGGAAATATTTACGGAGGAAAAAAAGCGGACAGGGATCCGGATCCGGATAAATTATATGGCAGATTGATTCTTGCGGCTGTTTGGATCGCGCTGATTCCGGTGCTTGGGAAATATGTGATCTTAGGGATTTCTGGCGTGTTGATTCTTGCCGTAAACAGCAATTTTCTGGTGATCGCTGCGTTTTTGGCATGCATGGTGATCTTTGTGTTTCCGTTATTTCTTTTGGGAACGGTGACACCTTCTCTGGTCAAATATACAACGGACAGTTTAGAGGATAACGGGCAGATTGTGGGAACGCTTGGCGCCGCAAATACGATCGGAAGCATATTGGGAACCTTTCTTCCGACCTTTGTGACAATTCCTGCGGTGGGGACTTCGATCACTTTTTTGGTATTTGCAGGAATTTTGTTACTGATCGCATGCGTGTATTTTATTTCCGCAAAGGTAAAAAGTCCGAAGTTACTCATGGGACTGTTTCTTTTTCTGATATGCTGCATCTTCGGGCATTCGAACAGCTTTGCCTTTTGGGAGTCTGATCTGACCTATGAGGGAGAGTCCGTTTATAATTATTTACAGGTGAAGGAGGATGAGGAGAATGTGATTCTTTCTACCAATGTCCTTTTTGGTGTACAGTCTGTTTTGAAAAAGAATGATTCCCTTTCGGGAATGTATTATGATTATGCGATGGCGGCACCGATGATGGCGGATGCAATGAAAAAGGACAAAATTAATCTTTTGGTGCTCGGCATGGGAACCGGAACCTATGCGACGCAGTGCGAGCGCTATTTTAAGAAAATGCAGATAGATGGTGTGGAAATTGATGAAAGGATTACCGATCTGTCAAAGAAATATTTCCGCCGGGACGGGAAAAAAGAGGTGATCACCTATGATGGGAGAGCCTACTTAAATGCCGTAAAAAAGAAGTATGATGTGATCATGGTGGATGCCTATCAGGATATCACGATTCCGTTTCAGATGTCCTCAGTGGAGTTTTTTACTTTAGTCAAAGAGCATCTAAAGCAGGACGGTGTGATGGTGGTCAACATGAATATGCGTGGAACGAAAGAGGGCAATATCAATAAATACCTTGCGGATACGATCAGCCAGGTCTTTCCGGATGTCTATACTGTGGATGTAGAAGGGGCAACAAACAGAGAACTTTTTGCATCAGCTTCGGGGAAGATGATAGGAAATATGAAAGAAAATCTGGCTTTAGAGTCAGACGAAAACCTGACAGAACTGCTAAAGCGGGTGGAAAATAATCTGAAAAAATATGAATCGGGAGAGTATATTCTGACCGATGATAAGGCACCGGTAGAGCTTTTGGGAATGCGGGTAATTGATGATCTGATTAAGAATGAAATGAAGTATTACAAAGCGGTTTTAAAGGAGAAAGGGGTTAAAGGACTGTTAGAAGAGTTTGGCATATAGGGCGACTGGTCGAATGTGTCCGGTATAAAAATCAAATGTCAGATTGCAAAACGAACGGGAGAAGGTATAGGGAATGATGTTTATTAATGAGAATTGTGTAAAATGTTTATATAACAGACAGGCAGCGATCACGGAGGATAAAGATTATCTTGCGGAAATCAGAACTATATTAGAAAAACGCGGTGAAACAGATACTGCGCCGTATATGGTCTATCTGTTTAATCAGGTATATGAAAAGAGATTTGGTAAGAAATACAGCTATGAGAAAGAGAAAAAGGAATGTAATGATCTTCTTTTATCGATGCAGGAGGAAATCAGGGAACAGATCCGGAGGTCGGAGGAGCCGTTAGAGAAGGCACTCAGCTTTGCTCGTGTCGGCAACTATATGGATTACGGGGCATTGAAAAATGTGGATACAGAGACTTTTTTGAACCTGCTTTCCGGGGCTGCATGGACTGAGGCGGATCATAAAGTGTTTCAGACTTTTCTTAAAGAATGTGAAGATGCGGCAAGCTTTCTGCTGATTGCGGATAATTGCGGTGAGATTGTTTTGGATAAAATCTTTATTGAATTTTTAAAGGACAGATTTCCGGAGCTTAGAGTGACGGTCATGGTGCGCGGCGGGAGAGTGTTAAATGATGTAACGAAGGAGGATGCTGTTTATGCGGGGATTGATAAGGTGGCACATATCATCACAAACGGCAGACCGGTTTCCGGGACAGTATATCATCTGCTTTCTGAGGAAGCGCAGGATATTTTAGAAAACGCAGATGTGATCCTGTCCAAAGGGCAGGGAAATTATGAATCTCTTTCAAGACAGGGAAGACATATTTTCTATGCCTTCCTCTGTAAATGTGAATTGTTTATCCATAAGTTTCAGGTGCCGAAATTTACCGGAATGTTCATAGAGGAACGGTAGCGGTTTTCGGACAGTCTGGCAGGGGAAATATATTTATTCTCAAAATCCGGTCAGTCTTCAGCAGGCACATTGGAAATTAGTGCTTCGTAGGTGACACCGTATTTTTCAGCGATATCTTCGGCATAGGATTTTCCTTCCGGCGGTGCGATATGTATCTTAAAGGAGCGTTTCCCCTCTTCGGATTCCGCAACGAGTGAGGTGATTTTATCCGTTCCTGCAAACTCATTAAATTCCTTGATTTCAAAGGCAAGCTTGTGCATATGTGTGTTGTAGATCGTGCGCACATTTTTGGAAATTATAGCCTTGACCGCATCCTTTGCAATATAGTAGCCTTCTTCAAAGGAAGTGGTGGAGAAGGTTTCGTTCATAAGTAATAGACTGCTTTCGGTACAGTCGTTAAAAATTTCTTTGAACCTGCGGCACTCTTCGCCGAGGCGTCCGAGATCCAGGGTTTTGTCTTCATCTGCAGGATAATGTGTATAGATGCAGTCTGCCGGTACGAAAGAAAATTCATCACCGGGAACGGATATGCCGCCCTGTGCCAGTGCATACGAAGGATCTAAAATCTGTGCCGTGCAGAATTGAAAGCCGTTTCTTTGCAGCCGTTCGATAAATTTGGCCCAGCGTACATAATAGGTAAATTCCGGAATTAATTCTACAATATCATGAATACTGAGTGAAACATATTTTGCAAGCATTTGTTCCAGTTTTTTAGTCAGATGGGACAAAAGATGGCTGATTTCCTGATCGAAATATTTGGTAAGATAGGCACTGGAATCATGATCCGGTACATTTGCAACGGTAGCTGCCATCGCAGCTCCGATCAAAGGCTGCTGCATCAGTCCGTAAAATTTACCAAAGCTTTCCGCGTTTTCTGAAAACTGCATGCTTCTGTTGGAAAACGGGTGGAAACGATAGCTTCCGTTCCATTCGTTTCCGTCGTGGATTCCGTTTTTTGATGTCAGGGCATCCGCAAAATTGGAAAGGATGCCGGAGCTTTTGAATTCTTTATTGTTTACGGAAATCAGACCGATGCTTTCCACCTCGAAGCTGCGGTTCAGATTGATTCCAAGAGTGATGCTTTTCAGGCTGGAGGTATCTGCTTTTAAGTTGGAAATATCCTCTTTTAATTCAGCGAAAAAAGAGGTTTCGTAAACGGCATTCATATATTCCTTTAACTGTAAAAGTCCTTCGGATTTTATGTCGTAGCTGTTTAGGCATTCACGGATGGCTTCGACAGTCTTGATATAATCATCTAATTCGCTGAGGCGATGCAGAAAGTCCCAAAGACCGGATTTGATATCGTGTTCCTTGCTGAAATTTCCGTAATCATGTAAAAACTGGATCTGATCCAACAGCTCTAACATCTTCGTGCTCATTTCAGGAAAGGCGAGGATGTCGGAAAAAATACCGATGCGGAATCCGGCTGTCACCGGGCTGTCGGTCATGGTACGCATGATGGAGTAATCGTGTCATCGGGTGGAAATAAAATACTGATTTTCTTTTTTGGTATCATAGATCTCCTCCTGGTATAGTATTGGAAAAAATGCATTCAATGTTGTCATCCGTTATTCTCATTATAGATAAACAGGAAAGAGCATGTCAATGAATATATTTTAGCAACGTGTTCCTTAAGCTGAAAGGAATATAGAATCCTGTTGTATCACACATATTATTTATGTTATAATGCTTTTAATTGGGATAGGTTTTTTAGAATCTATCAGGGAAATGCCGGTTTACAGCAGTTAGAGCAGATGAAGGATTTGCTCGCAAATATTATATTTTAAAGCAGAGATTGCTGTCTGTTCTGTAGATTAGTAAGTTGTGAATAGTAATGTACGGTAGCTTTATACACACACCCGTATATGGAAGATAGAAAAGGGAGGAATTATTGAAAAGGATAAAAGGTGCAGCTCTGGCTGCATGTTCAAACGGACAAAATCCTGAAAAGAAGGAAGAGATTACTGCGCTCTGCCGGGTACTTTCAGAAATGGGAATACGTGTTACCGTGGCAGAACATTTATATGCAGGAGATGGTGTTTTCAGCGGTACAGCGAAGGAGCGTGCAGATGATCTGATGAAATTTTATTTGGATGATACAATCGATGCTATTTTTGATGTGTCGGGAGGCGATATTGCCAATGAGATTTTAGGGCTTTTGGATTACGAGTTGATTTCAAAATCGGATAAAATGTTTTGGGGCTATAGTGATCTGAGTACGATCATCAATGCAATTTACACAAAGACCGGGAAAGTATCATCCCTATATCAGATTAAAAACTTAATATGGGCAGATGGGGAGCGGCAGAGGAAGAGATTTGGGGAGTTTCTTGCCCGGGAAGGAGCTGTAGAAGAAACCTCTCTTTATGCGCCCTGTTATGATTTTGTGCAGGGAAATCATATGGAGGGCGTTGTAATAGGCGGAAATGTCCGCTGCTTTTTGAAATTAGCAGGTACTCCTTATTTTCCGGAGGTGAGTGGAAAAATCCTTCTTTTAGAGGCTCTCGGTGGTGGAACGGCACAGATTACCACTTATTTTTCTCAGTTAGAACAGATGGGGGTTTTTGAAAAAACAGCAGGAATCATCTTAGGTACCTTTACGAATTTAGAACAGGCAGAAAACAAAAAAGTGGTTTTTGAACTTCTGAAGCCACATATTAAAAACACACTGCCGGTTGCTAAAACACAGGAGATCGGGCATGGATCCGATGCAAAGGCAATCAGGATCGGAGCATATCATATGATAAAGGTGATTTGAAGGATTGCCTGCAGTTCGAAGGAAAAGGAGAGGAGAGCATGCTGTTTTTTTGCTATCTTTTGTTGATCAATCTATGTACTTTTTTTCTGTTCTGGCTTGATAAATGGAAGGCTGTACATGAGAAATGGAGAATCAGAGAGGCTGTGCTTTTAGGAGCTTCTGCTTTAGGCGGGGCTTTCGGAGGTCTGCTTGCCATGTATCTGTTTCGGCATAAAACGAAAAAGCCGAAATTTTATATGGTAATGCCTGTTTTATGCCTACTGGAAGTCGTTCTGGTAGTTTTTTATCTGACAGGAGTTTTTTCAAAGGAAAAGAAAAGCGTACCGACAGCAAAGGTCGTGGAATCAGCAAAGCCAAAGGAAGAAAAGGAAGAGCCGAAGGAAGTGTTTTTTTCTGATGTAAAGGGGGAGGAGCATGAATTTGTCTTAAACCCGAATG
>CADBMH010000142.1 GCA_902795705.1 uncultured Lachnospiraceae bacterium
CTGAGCATAAATTTTATCCTCATCCCAAATGCGTTTTTTCCCATTGTATGCAACTACAGCATCTCCATGAAATGCCAAAACCGTCTGCGCTACTACGTATGGATCAAAAACAACCTTATTTTTTATTGTTTTATCATCTCTACGACCACCATTATAAAACAATGCGGGATATTTCCTAAAATCATTACGCAAACGTTCCTGTTGTCGGGCATTACTTCTCAAATCAGATGGCAAAATTTCATTTTGCTTGTTGTTATTGTTAATGATTGAATCAATTATTGTCTTATCATTACACACAATAAATCTACATGGAATGTAAAAATCTCCTTCAACTTCATCTGGTTCACTAATAGCTCCTGTTGTTTGTGCGCCATTTATAATTGTTATTCCTTTTATTGTTAATTCATCTTGTTCATTATCATAAACAAAATCATTAACAAGTGCAGTAACACCATTATTGTATGCCCAGAAGTTTGCAGGCTCCTTTCTTACAGATTCAATAATGCCACTATTTATGCTATCTTTTCTTTTACCTTTACCTAGAAAGCTTCGCGGATTACCAGAAAATAAATCATCACGTTTATCTAAATATATTCTTCTAAGCCACTTTCCAGAAACAGCTGTGACATATGCTCTCCAACTGACAGAATCTAATTCAAAACCATTTTTACATTCAACAACAAAGTTATCTTCAATAGATATTCTTTTTGTCGAACTATCGAACCACTTTTGAATTGTATTTAAGCCAACTTCTAATGTACTTATCTTTAATTCCTCGTCTGGATATTTACTATTAACAGCCGCCTGTACTTGTGTCTGCATTGTTGTCATTTCAGATTCAATTTTGGGATTTCTTTTTTCATCCAAATTATGAACATACCAAAAATAAACCGTTGAAATTGCCTGTTCTTTAATAGCATCTTGCAGCTCTAACACTGCATCTTTAATAGTGTTAGGAACCTGTGTAATGTCTTCAGTAAATACCCAGGCTGCTGCTGCATTTAAATCGCTTGCTTTGTTTTCTTTAGCCAAATCTTCCAATTTTGCATTTGGCCTATTATATGCCTGCGCAACAACAGCTATACCAGATTCTCTATCTACATAGATAAGATCACATTTTTTATCGTCCGCGCCATCTGTAAGCGCATCTGCCGCTACTGAATCTATATCCTCAATATCAAATCTTAATTGAAGCGCATATAGCAATAGCGCATTATCTCCGTATGCATCTTCTAAATCCTTTCTTCCATTGAACTCTTTTAAAAAACTATATTTGTCTTCCATTTATCTTTTATGTACCTCCCTCTATTTTTTCAAGATAAATATATACTCATGTGCTAATAGGAAGAAGTTTTTCTCAATACTTATTTTTTCCCATTTGTGGGTCATCTTACAATTATGCTGTTGTTTTATAACTATTTCCTTGAGCTTAAAGCCTGCCTCTTCAAACACCCTCATAGTATCAAAACCTAATGGTCTAACTGAGCCCTTTTGCCGGATATCACCAATTACAAAAGCGCAATACTTACCCTTCTTTAATACCCTAAAGGCTTCCTTCGCCACTTGCTCCATGGCCTCTAAAAAACTACCATAATCAAGCAATGAAATGTCACCACTTATTCCATCACTATATTTTATAATATTTGCATAGGGTGGATGAGTACATATGAAATCTACGCTACTATCTTTCACAAAAGCAAGAGCCCTAGCATCCGCTTCTCGCACTTCAATTTTTGCGTCGCCATATTCAAATGCAATCTTTTCTTTACACCTAGCAAGTGCCGTTGGATTAACATCAGTGCCAATTGCATTCCTTCCTAAGAGTTTTGCCTCAACCAAGGATGTACCTCCGCCTGCAAATTGATCTAAAATCCAATCCCCTTCTTTTGAGTATCTCAAAAGCAAGTTACGCACTACATAAGGTGAACAGTTTCCTCTATACTTTGAATCATGCGTCGCCCAATTTCCTCTTTCGGGAAAAGACCATACTGACGACTTCTCAAGTTCGAAATCATCCGGTTCCCATTTCATAAAATTCCCCCTACAAGTTTCTAAGATTAAATATCCATTTTAACCAACCTTGAACAGAACTTGCTCTTCTAACAATCTGTCCTTCGTTACATACATTATAGTTTCTCATCATATTTTCAATTATTTCTTTATCTGGCATTTCTCCGCCATTTTCTAATATCATATCAAAGCAATCTGCAAAAATCTGATGCTGTAAAATCAATTCTACAAACTTTAGCTGGCGCTGCTTATAGTTAAGTGAAAACACTTCTTCACCAAGCTTTGTTAAAAATACCTTCTTCTGCTTGTCTTCACTTTTCTTTTCAAATAATCCAATATATGCGCCGGCATTGTAATAATAATCCGACTGTCTCATATCAAATTCCATTAAATCCGCAATTTGCTCTGTGGTCATCGGATTATCTTTCATATTTTCAAGTAACGATATAACTCTTTCAAAAGAATTAGCCTGAATAAAAGGCACTTTTAAATCATTGGCCTGATCATCTTTATAAATAACCTGAGTTTTATTCCTTACATCAATCAAGTCTTCTATCTCAATTGTTGTATCTTGAAGAGAATAATTCTTTGTTTTTACCAGTTCTATTGAAGAATAATCATTCTCATCAACAAATCTGTACTCAAATAATCTAAATATCATATTTGAGTAAATAGAAAAAATCAGCCTTATCGGCTTTGTAACCTTATTTCTCCACAGCCTATATGGATAATATAACTGTCTTATATGAAAATCTTCATTTAGGACATTTTTCGCTTCCATGATAATGACATCATTATCATTCTCAAACCCACCATCAATTTCACACTGCGCATTTTTCACAATTATCTGCTGCTTATTACCTCTAACCGTATCAACAACAAAATCAAACTCTCCTGTTCCCATACGCCCGTTAAAGGTTTCGACAGTCCCCTCATCCTCAAGAAAATCATCTAAAATACCCGAAAGAATGAGCACATTAATTGCATTAGCCTCTGATGAGATGTTGTTAACATCTATAGTTTCATACTCTGGCAATTCTACATAATCCATTTTATTAACGGCTTCCGTCAATTCCGGTATTTCTTTATACAAAAGAAAATCCCCCAGAACATAGGAATTTCTACTATCTGGCAGGATATTTAAATCATTACTTTTAAAGACCGAAGGCAAAGCTGCCGTACAGTCCCACTTCGCCATCAATCTTGGTTCTTTAAACTCTTTTATTTCACTCGCTTTTATATGGAAAATTCCATCCTTAGCAACTTTGTTAACAATATCATATTTGTCAATTAACTTTTGCCATGCTTCGTTCGCTGTAATAATACCCCTACTCATTATATATTAACACCTCGTTAATTTCGCCACGCTTTTTTGCTACACTGTTAATGCTTCTCTTCGCCTTAACCGTTTTAATTATATAGTCTTTATATAATTCCCTTATCTCTTCACAATCAGAATTTGATTGCACAAATCGAATACCTTGCTTTGATAACTTATCACATTCTTCCTTTAACTCAACTTGCCTATTATATCCAAATCCGCCTTCTGTATATCCTGTAAAAGAAGATGATGCTGAAATCGGCATATATGGCGGATCAAGATATACAAACGAGCTTTTGTCCAGATTTTTTAAAGCCTCTTTATAGTCTCCATTAAGCATCTGCACTTCGTTATCATTAAAATACTTTGAAATCGCTCTTAACACTGCCTCATTTACGATATTAGGGTTTTTATATCTTCCATAAGGAGAATTGAATTGCCCTGCAGAATTAACACGATATAACCCGTTATAGCAAGTTTTATTTAAGTAAATAATTCTTGCTGCCTTTTCAACATCAGACATTTTCTTAAACTTAGCTTCTCTATCTAACGCTCGCACTTCATAATAATAATCCGATGAATTTTTTTCTTCATGAATCTTCAATTCGTCAAGTAAATCATCAAGATTGTCTCTTACTGTCTTGTAAACATTTATAAGTTCTGTATTATAATCATTAATAATGGCTTTCTTTGGTTGCATATTGAATAAGACTGCTCCACCACCAATAAAAGGTTCTACATAAGTAGAACACTTATCATCAATCATGGGAACTATATCAGATAGCAACTGCCTTTTTCCACCAACCCACTTCAACATAGGGCTTAACAATAAATTCCCAGCCATTTTCTCACTCCTATCATGCAAATTAACACTTAACATTATATAAAAATTTCTCCCTTCAGTAAACGCAACCCCCGAACATAATATCGTTATTTCGTGAACAATTATCTGCACGCAAATATGAATAGCATGGTAATTGGCAATGCAATAATTACCCATCCACAAATCATTTGAATCAGCAGCCCAGTCACTCCAATTCCAATGCCACTAACAATAACACCAGATATTAACTTATATTGAGCATATGGCATGCCATACTACATAGATATGTATTCTAATGAATCTGGAACAAAAATATCCTACACATTAAGATGGTCTGCCCTTCCTGC
>CADBMH010000143.1 GCA_902795705.1 uncultured Lachnospiraceae bacterium
AAATCATTGACACTGACAGAGCAGTGTACGGAAGTCCTTCGAATTATTCCCTATGTCGGCATGAGTTATCCGGTAATCGGTGAGGAAATCCGGGCAGTGCTGATGGAAAGCTATCATTCCGGGACAATCGGGATATCAGACGAGCTGCGCCGGTTTGCAAAGACTGCGAAGGAGCGGGGGGTTCCGGTCTATCTGACCGGTTTAAATACGGAGGATGCGGATTATGAAACCGTGGAAAGCTATGAAGCGCTTGGGATCATTCCTCTTCGGAATAAGACGGCGGTTTCGCAGTATGTGAAATTGTGGCTGCTTCTCAGTAATGATATGGAGCCGACAGCGTATATGAATGAAAAAAGTGATTGCGAATCCTGCCCTGCTCTGTTATAATGAAATTTGTTGTGTATGCACTGTATTTGCAGATATGATAGAGGCAGATGGCAGTGGACGAGTTTGAAAGATAGGAGATTTGTAACATGAGCAGTGGAACAAACATAGAAAACAAATATCGTGACAGAGTGTTGAATCAGGTTACGGAAGCGGATATTGACAAAAATATCCGCATTGCCGGCTGGGTAGAGAATATCCGTGACCACGGAGGGGTTTCTTTTGTTGATCTGCGTGATATGTATGGAGTGATGCAGGTCGTGATGCGTGATACCTCCCTTTTAGACGGGATTACAAGAGAGGAGTGTATCAGCGTGGAGGGTGTAATCCAAAAGCGTGATGAGGAGACCTATAATCCGAAGATTCCGACCGGAACGATCGAATTAGAGGCGCACAGTGTGGATATTCTGGGGCGCGTCTATAAGCAGCTTCCGTTTGAGGTGATGACCTCTAAGGAGACAAGAGAAGAGGTTCGTTTAAAGTATCGTTATCTGGATCTGCGTAATGCAAAGGTGCGCGATAACATGATCTTTCGTTCGAATGTGATCAGCTTCCTGCGTGAAAAGATGACGGAGTTAGGTTTTTTGGAGATTCAGACGCCGATCCTTTGTGCGTCTTCACCGGAGGGTGCGAGAGACTATATCGTGCCATCGCGTAAGTTCAAAGGAAGGTTTTATGCACTTCCACAGGCGCCGCAGCAGTACAAGCAGCTTTTGATGGTTTCCGGCTTTGATAAATATTTTCAGATCGCTCCGTGCTTCCGTGATGAGGATGCGAGAGCGGATCGTTCGCCGGGAGAGTTTTATCAGCTTGATTTTGAGATGAGCTTCGCGACGCAGGAGGATGTGTTCAAGGTCGGCGAAGAGGTTCTTACGGCAGCCTTTGAAAAGTTTGCACCGGAGGGAGCAGAGGTGACGAAGGCTCCGTATCCGGTTTTAAGCTATAAGCAGGCAATGTTAGAGTTCGGAACAGATAAGCCGGATCTAAGGAATCCGCTCCGGATTGTCGATGTGACAGACTTTTTCCAGAGATGTACCTTCAAGCCGTTCCATGGGAAGACGGTTCGTGCGATCAATGTTCACGCGAAGCTTTCAAAGGGACAGCATGAAAAGCTTTTGAAATTTGCACAGGGCATCGGTATGGGCGGCCTTGGCTATCTGGAAGTAAAGGAGGATATGACCTATAAGGGACCGATCGATAAGTTTATTCCGGATGATATGAAGACAGAGATCAAGGATCTTGCAGGGTTAGAGGTCGGGGATACGATTTTCTTTATCGCTGACAGGGAGGAACAGGCAGCACTCTATGCCGGACAGATCCGTACAGAGCTTGGTGAACGCCTGGAGCTTCTGGAAAAGAATGCATTCCGCTTCTGCTACATTAATGATTTTCCGATGTATGAGTATGATATGGAAGAGAAAAAGTATATCTTTACCCACAATCCGTTTTCTATGCCGCAGGGTGGTCTTGAGGCGCTTAACACAAAGAAGCCGGAAGAGATTCTGGCGTATCAGTATGATATTGTCTGCAATGGCATTGAGCTGTCCTCCGGCGCAGTCAGAAACCATGACCTTGATATCATGGTGAAGGCATTTGAAATCGCCGGATATACCGAAGAGGATTTGCAGAAGAAGTTCGGAGCGCTCTATAATGCGTTCCAGTTCGGAGCACCGCCTCACGCCGGTATGGCACCGGGTGTAGATCGTATGATTATGCTTCTTCGCAATGAGGAGAATATCCGTGAGGTGATTCCGTTCCCGATGAACGGAAATGCACAGGATCTGATGTGCGGTGCGCCGGGCGAGGTATCGGAGATGCAGCTCAGGGAGGCACATATCAAGGTAAGACAGTAGATGTGAATCCGCTTTTTAAAGGGCTTTGGCAGATAGGCTGCTGTATCTGATCAATAGTACAATCAAAAAGTACCGGTTTTATCCGGTACTTTTTTTACTGAATTTCTTAACTTACGGCCTGTACATGCCTTTTGATGGCTTCGAAGCTTTCTTTGCTCAGGTCATGTTCGATTTTGCAGGCGTCTTCTGTGGCAATCTTCTCATCTACGCCCAACTCAATGAGCCATTTAGAGAGAACATTATGCCTTTCGTAGATCATTTCGGCAATCTCTTTCCCACTGTCTGTCAGATAGATATATCCCTGCTCCATAACATAGATATATTCCTTTTCCCTTAGGTTTTTCATTGCAATACTGACGCTTGGTTTTTTATATCCCAGTTCATTTGCGATATCTACAGCGCGAACTACAGGAAGCTTCTTGCTTAAAACCAAGATCGTCTCCAAATAATCTTCTGCGGATTCGTTTGATTTTGCTTTCATACCATACCCCCGATTTCTTGATTGATACCTATTATAATAAAAAAATATCAAATAAATATTTATAGCTGTTTTCATTCTACCATATATTGTCTAATTATGCACGAAATTTTTTGTTTAAATAGTAACCATTCGGAGCAAATGCTTGTCAGTACCCACCTTTTTGTGGTATGATAAAAGAAGTTATGTGATTTACGAAAACGGAGCACTTCAATGGGACGACGATACGTTGGTGATGCCTATTTTGGGCTTTACAGTCCCTTGCGTGCTTCGCAAAAAGTGAGATACGAGTGCGGTTAAGGAGGATAAGGAAAGCAATGGCGTCTGGGGAAGAAAAAAAAGCAGGGAAAAAGATCGATATGAAGAATGTACCGGAAAATCTGGTTTTTGGACTGGATATCGGAACAAGAAGTATTGTCGGAACGGTAGGATATAAGACGAAGACCAATGATTTTATTGTAGTAGCTCAGGTTTCTTTAGAGCATGAGACAAGGGCGATGTTAGACGGACAGATTCATGATATCGGGCAGGTGGCAGAGAGCATTAAAAAGATTCATAAGCAGTTAGAGGAGATGACCGGAAGAAAGCTTCATGATGTCTGTATCGCTGCTGCAGGACGCGTGTTAAAGACTGTGGAGTCTGAAGCGGATATGCATTTTAACTCTGAAACGGTAGTCGATGGTGATCATATTTATGCACTGGACATGTTAGGAGTGGAAAAGGCATATGAAACGCTTCGGAATGAGATCCAGTCAGATGATGTGAAATTTTACTGTGTGGGCTATTCTGTAAAGCAATATTATCAAAATGATTATCCGATTTCTAATCTGGAGGGACATAAATGTACTGATATCCGCACGGAGATGATTGCTACTTTTCTGCCGGATGAGGTTGTGGACGGACTGTATGCGGCGGTTGAGCGTGCCGGACTCTATGTGGCAAACCTGACTCTGGAGCCGATTGCCGCGATCAATGTGGCGATTCCGGAGAGATTTCGCTTGTTGAATATTGCACTTGTCGATGTAGGAGCAGGAACCTCGGATATTTCGATTACGAGGGATGGAAGCATCATTGCTTACGGAATGATTCCGTCAGCGGGAGATGAGGTGACAGAGTGTATCGCCAGACATTATCTGACTGATTTTACAGAGGCGGACCGGATGAAGCGTATGAGCACGGATCAGGATGAAGTAGAGTATCATGATATCATGGGGCTGACGAAAACGATAGCCTCCGAGGATATCATTTCTGTGGTTAAGGATACGGTTCAGTCAATCACAAAAAGTATTTCGGAAAAGATTTCAGAGCTGAACGGCGGAAAGGCAGTCAGTGCGATTTTTGTCGTCGGCGGCGGCGGAAAGATCGGCGGCTTTGTGGAAAGTCTTGCAGAGTATCAGGAGATTCCTGCAGAGAGAGTGGCTCTGCGCGGCAAGGAGGTGCTTGGAAATATTACCTTTAAGCAGAAGGATATCCAGGTGGATTCTCTTTTGGTTACACCGATCGGTATCTGCTTAAATTTCTATGAGCAGAGAAATAATTTCATTTTTGTTAATGTAAACGGAGAACGCATTAAATTATATGATAACAGCAAGCTGACGATCATGGATGCGGCAATGCAGATGGGCTTTCCGAATGAGCAGCTTTTTCCGCAGCGTGGCGCGACGATCACTTATTATGTGGATGGGGAAAAGCGGATGCTCAGAGGCAAGCCGGGGGAAGCGGCAGTCGTGCATATTAATGGAAAGGAAACGGGAATCAATACAACAATTGATTCGAATGATAAGATAGATATCAAGCCTTCGACGAAGGGGCAGGATGCGGAACTTACCGTGGGGCAGCTGCCGGAGTTTAAAGGGACGCTGCAGTTTGAATTTAACGGAAGAAAGATTACATCATCAAG
>CADBMH010000144.1 GCA_902795705.1 uncultured Lachnospiraceae bacterium
AAATCAAAGTAATATTACCCGAAATCGAGGTTCAGGATGTTGTGGTCGATCAAAAATCTTTGGATTTTATTGACGTGGATGAGGATGAAACTATTATTGCAAAATCCTATGAGCGGTGTAAACAGGACCTTGACAGTAAGGTAAGGAGAGATCAGGCTTTGAAAGATATTGCAAGGGAAAATGCGGAGAATTTTATCTGTGCGTCTCTTCAGCCATATGAAGAAAAAGAAAATTTTAAAATTATCATTGAATGAAGAGTGAAAAATAAATAACAGGAAGAGTTTACGGTAGGAAGAAAGAGAGTGAGAAACATGAAAAAGTATAAAGTGTCTTTGGCGGTAATGTTCGTAATATCCATACTGCTTTGTTCCTGCGGAAAGAAGGAGTCGCCGAAAGATGCCTTTGAACGGACCGGACTTCAGGATGTATGCAGTCTCGCGGTACTGGAGTGCAAATTTAACAATGTGGCAAAGGTGACGAAGGAAAAAGGAGAAGGGATTTTGCACATTGGGGAAAAGGAAAGAAAATACTGGATGGAATATACCGGAATTGCCAAAATAGGGGTAGAGCTTTCGAAGGAACCGGTTTCAATCGATAAGGATGATCATGTGACGATTAAAATGACCAGAGCAAAGATCATAGGAGAATTAGATCAGAAATTTGATGAAAATTCTATTATAAAATCGGACGATTCCTTTTGGAATAGTAATAAAATTACGGTTCAGGATCAGAAAAAAGCAATCAGTGATGCACAGCAAAAGATGAAAAAAAGGATTGAAAACAATGAAACCCTTTTAGCAAACGCAGAGAAACGGGCGAAAGCCTTATTAGAAAAATATGTTCTGAAAATGGGAAAAATCGCCGGAAAAGATTACACTGTGGAATTTGAATATGTGGATGAGTAGCAATGTAATAGAATAAAAAGCATTCGTTCATTATATAAGCAGCTTTTATTATTAAGAAAACAAAAAACAAGGAGGACAAAATGATGAGAAACAACACATACAAAAAGGGCTTTGGGATTATCTTAAGTTTTGCACTGGCGTTTACCGTGCTGAATCCTGCCGGAACTGCAAAAGCGGCACAGAACGGACCGTATAACGGGAAAAATACCGGGGGAAGTATCCGGATTTCTACCCATGAGGCTGACTGGGGCGGTAGGGCAACTTATGTATATGCCAGCACTGCAGTAAAGCAAATGCTGAAGGAAAATGGAAATGGAACGGTAGGAACGGTAAAAGGAGCATCCTATAATAAAAAGACGAACACCCTGACGCTTAAAAATTTTAATCATCCAACCTTTGAAATTGAAACGACGGCGATGGGCAGTAATTTCAAGATTAAATTAGTCGGAAAAAATTCGGCGCAGCTTGTTCGCAGCTTTACGGGCTGGACCGATAATAATAAGTCCTATATAAGCAGTATTTCTTTTACCGGAAAGGGAAGCCTTATCGTAAATAAAAATAAAAAATCGTGGAATGGCAATGGCATCATAGTCAATGCAGAATATACCAAATCGAAATTATCCTTTGCAAAGACCTGTACGGTAACAGCATACTGCAACAAAGCGGCAATGCAGGATGAAAACGGAAAGGTAAGCTATACCGGAGACAAAGGAGATGCGATCAGCTTGAACCTTTCATCATTAAAGAAAAATGCGATATCGTCCAAGGGGAAGCTTTCGAAAAAGGTGACGGTGACAAAGGTAAATGCAGAGAGCGGTCTGGGATATAATTATGTGATTGCGGGGAACCCTGCATACAGTAAAAAGAAATAAAATTGCAACAGGAAGGGAAGAATATTTCTTATTAATTTTTATCAGACTGCGGAAAAAATGCGGTTTTCGGGCAGTCTGACAGGGGGAAATTCAGTATGACCAGAGAGGAACTTTTAAACAGTAAGGAATTTGATGATGACCAGATGGAACAGATTGAACTGGGATTTCATCATAATTTGCCGGACAGACAGGTGTTTGCCTATGCAAAAACGGAATATGATGCCGGGACAATGCAGTTTTTCAGGGAAGGTTTAGAAAGCGGCCTGGCAATCCGGTATGCAAGAATCTATGCTCTTCCGGGCTTTTTTAAGGAGCAGAGAGATCTGATCAAAAAGGGATTCTGGGAAGGACTTTCTGTCGAGCAGGTGGAAAGCTATGCAAACAGAGATTACAGTGCTTCTAAAATGGAACAGATGATTGGGGAGTTTAAACAGAGATTTTCCTTTGAACAGGTCGCCATGTCTGCAAATCCGAAGCTTGATCCGGAGCAGATGCAGGAGGTGAAGACCGGATTTGAAAACGGGTTGGATTACGACCAGGTTTCCCTCTATGCAAAACACATTTTTACCCCGAAGCAGATGAAAGAAATACGGCTTGGGTTTGAGGCAAAGTTAGAGGAAGAAGAGGTTTTGTTATATGCCGATCCGAAATATACACATCTTCAGATGGAGCAGATGCGGCTCGGCTTTGAGCGGGGATTGACACTTGAGCAGGTTTCTGTATATTCGAATCCTAAGCTGGATGAATATCAGATGGAGATGCTGCAGGCAGATTATTATAATGGTTTGACCGCAGAACAGATTGCGCTGTATGCGAATGTCCCGTTCCGTGATGATCAGATGATACAGATCAGACTCGGGTTCAAAAACGGACTGACAGTGAAGCAGGTGAGCAAATATGCGGATCCCGGCATAGAAAGCGTAAAGATGGCATCAATCAGAAAAAATTTGGAGGCTCTTTTAAAATGATACAGGACATTTTACCTCACAGATTTTATAATCAATACGATCCGAAAAGAGAAGCAGAGGATGACAGCATTATCCTCTGCTTTGATTCGGGTAAGATCTTAGTAAAGGGAGAAACTTTTCCGAGATACCGGGAGTTTAAACAGATAGAAAAGGAAACGATGATCTATCTGTTTTCTATTGATGAGGACAAGCAGTATTTTCTGCTTTCGGATATAGAAACGGAGATTCCGGAGGGGTATGAATTTGTTGAGTTAAAAAAGCTGCGTGACATCGGCTTTTCCGAAAACTATCATGCACTTGCAGCTTATACAGGTGCCCATCTTGCGAACTGGTACCGGGATCATAAATTCTGCGGCAGATGCGGAAAATTAACCTTTCTTTCCGGAAAGGAAAGGGCAATTCAGTGTGAATGCGGGAATATCATCTATCCGAGGATCGTTCCGGCGGTTATCGTAGGAGTGATAAACAGAGATAAGCTTTTAGTTACAAAGTACCGGACCGGCTTTGCACATTTTGCTTTAGTTGCAGGGTTTACGGAAATCGGAGAAACCTTAGAGGAAACCGTTGCCCGTGAGGTGATGGAGGAGGCGGGAATTCGCGTGAAAAATATCCGGTACTATAAATCTCAGCCGTGGGGCATTGTCGATGATATGCTGATGGGATTTTTTTGTGAGGTCGATGGAAATCCTGAAATCACGATGGATGCGGAGGAGCTAAAAATTGCCGAATGGAGAAGCAGGGAAGAAATCGAGCTTCAGCCGAGTGATTACAGTCTGACGAATGAGATGATGAAGCTGTTTAAAGAGGGAAAGATATTGTGAAAAGAATGCTCTCCGGGAAGGGCTTGGAAGGGCGGTTTTAGCCGGAAATCAACATTGTGGAAGTTGAGTTTGATAAGAGCGGGGGACATTATGGATAGAGTGATAAGTATTTGTAAAGAAATGGGTATAGATGTTGTTTTGCTTGATAGTAATATTTATAAGAATATTACCGTTATGAAATCTGTAAATATAGATAGGTTAAAAAGAGAAATAGGCAACTGCTACCTTCTTGTTTCAGATGATGTTGATGAAGTAAAGATAGATAATTGTTATTATGAATCCATAGCAAAGGTTTATTATATTTTAACGGATTTGAGGGATAGAAAAAATATGCAAGAGTATTATGATAAGGCAGAAGAAGAATATGGTGAAGTATTAGTTAGTGTATCCGAAAGCAGCACTACAGAACTAGAGAGTATGTCAACTTTATACACGGCAGAAGAGGAGAATGGATAGCGAATTATGAGTTTTAAGAAGCATAATGTGTACTCTCTTCGCTTTTATATACAGACAGAATAGGCGCAATCCATCCTTTACTAATCCACAAAACCATGCTAATATACAAACAAAAGGATAGACTTTTATTAAAGATCAAGGTATTAATACTCTCGTAAAACATCCATTGTGAGCAGGAGGTTGACCCTTCCCCCACCGCATAGACACACAAAACGAAAGGTATTCTCTCTTTTTCATAGTTTTGCTTGTTTTTACTGGCTTTTTCTC
>CADBMH010000145.1 GCA_902795705.1 uncultured Lachnospiraceae bacterium
AAAAAGTGGAGAGGGGCAGGGATGAGCACCTGCCCTGTCAGGGAAGTCCGGATGAGAGTCCGGGCTTCCTTTGATTATAGGGGCGGGAGCGTTGGTACATCGGTCACCGCATCTGTCTGACATGTTTTGAACACGCCCGGTACACTGTGCAGCCTGCAGGACAGCTTTGATACGTTGGCAGGAAACCGGTTCATGCTTACAGTTGCATCGGCTCTGATAAGAGCAGTGCACCCTTTGGGTGCATTTTGTTGCTGGAACCGCAACGCGGCGAACAAAGACCTGCTTACATATCGTTGCGTCTTTGATGTCTGTAAAATAGTAGTAATCTGGGGAAATCTATGATAAAATTGTTTTAAAAAGTAGTTAGGAGATGGTGGTTATGGTAATGACAAAAGTAGAATTTAATGTACCGGAAGGGATTGTTCCATACACTGTACCAGAGGATACGGAGGCTCAGCGTATCCGAAATGCCATGCTTGTATATCCATATATCAAGAATGGTGTTATATCACATGGGAAGGCTGCAGAAATGCTTGGAATGTTTAAAATGGACCTGATTATGCTTTATGGGAAGTTAGGGCTTCCTTATTTTGATGAATCCGAAGAAGAATTTGAACATGATTTAGAAGTTTTAAAGAATTTAAGGAATGGTGGTTTATGATAGTTGTTTCGGATACTACACCAGTTATTTCGCTGCTGAAAGCGGATTAACTGGATTTATTACAAAAAATATTTCAGAAGGTCTGCATTCCATATGCAGTATATCAGGAATTAATACAGAACAAGGCATTTCAGGCAGAAGCAGAGGCAGTGGAAGCATGTGATTTTATTATTATAGATGATGTTACGGATCGGAGGGCGGTTACGCTTCTTCAAAATTTTGCAGGTCTGGATCTGGGCGAAAGTGAGGCTATTATCTTAGCAGACGAAAAGAAATCGGATGTTTTACTGATCGATGAGCATAAGGGTAGACAGACAGCAAAAAAGATCGGACTCAAAATCACTGGAACCATTGGCATAATCGGGCAGGCATTTGATGAGGGATTTCTTTCAGCATCAGAAGTCGAAATGTGTATTCAATGCTTTAGGGATAACAATATCCGCATTAGTGAAACATTATATCAGAATTTGAGAAATCATATCAGTTAAGAACATTGGAAAATGGGCAAAACACTTTTTTCAAAAACAGCATAGTATGAGAACCTGATATCACAAAGGATTTATATACCGGCAGCACATATGCCGTTCTTCGCTGTTGTTATCGGCTGAAAATATTGCACATTGGCATTTCAAGCGCGGTTTCTGTTCAAAATCCTGAACTAAGTGATCCGGGTCCGGAATTTCTGTGTATTTTTTTGTTTTTGAAGTCAGAAAGGAAGAACGTGTGAAAGATTTTCATCTTTCACTCAACAAGTTTGTGTCTGCGCATTACAACGCGGACCATGTCCGCTCTACACAAACTGAATATGCGCAAAAAAGCAACCGCGTGATAGATCACGCAGAAATGAGGTAATTTATGAGAAAAAATATATGGAAGAAAATGTTAGTATGCGGTCTGTCCGCGTGCCTCCTTGCAGGCTGCGGTGGTGCCGGAAAGCAGGCAGGGAACAGTGCATCTTCCGGAACGGCAGAAACTTCGCAGGCGTCCGGCAGCACCTCAGAAACAGGAAACGATACGTCTGAAAGCGGGACGTCATCCGAAGAGAATTCCGGTAAAGACGCATCGTCATCCGGAGAGACTGCCAGTGATGATTCATCGTCATCGGAAAACAGCGCATCATCCGAAAAGACCGGACAGGATGCTTCCGAAAACGGCGCAGAGGAGACAGCCACACCGGAGCCGACCGCAAAACCGGTCACACAGAAGAGCCGCGCAAAGAAAGGCAAAGAAATCTATGATGACAACACACGTACTATCCAGTGCCTGGGGCTGAAGGAATATAAGAAGCTCGGAGAGAAAGAAACGCTCGACAAACCGGCAGACGGGAATGTTTTTCTGGTCCTGTTCTTAAAAGTCTACAACATGAATGAGGAAGAAGACTTATACATCCATGAAAAATATGTCTCCGCAAAAGTGGACGGGAAAAATGTAGAGCACACGTTCCTCCGGAATTATCCGAACGGATACGGGAGCATCTTTAAGAACATCGACCCAAATGGCAGCGCGGAGGGCTTTATCGTCTGGGAAGTCCCAAAGAACTGGAAAAAACTGGTCGTGAACTTCTCTGAATTTGGTCTACTTGGCGGAAAAAATCTTAAGATTAGTGCTACCCGAAAAGACCTGGCGGAACCGAAAAAACCAAGCAATATTTGATTAGAAATACCACCTGAGCTTTGTTATTTTACATAGAAATTGCCACATATTTTTCCAGAAAGTTTCATAGTAAACCCACATGCAAACTTCTTAGCATTACCATATATGAAAGTGGGTTTACTCTGAACCCTCCGGCGGATGCACACAAGCTGCAAAAACAGCATCTTGGCGCTGTACGCACTATG
>CADBMH010000146.1 GCA_902795705.1 uncultured Lachnospiraceae bacterium
ATATTTGTCTCCGCTTTTCTGACGCTGAAACATATATGAATATCTTGCTTGAAGTAAGGATTTAACTATAGAAGCACCTTCACCTGCGAACCAATTCTTAGATTTTGTATCAATATAAGCAATTCCAATTGGAACATTACGAAAAGACTCATATGAAGCAATAGAAGAAAAGGGGGTCTGCGGTGACCATTTCGTATGAAACTGAGGATTACTTTGAATCTCAAATGCCTTCGAAAAAGCTTTGCTCATCTCTTTGGCCGGGAAAACTTCTTCCATCCTAGCGTAGAACTGTAGACATTCCTTTTGGGATTCCTTGGCCCATTTAACCTGAGCTGTCTGGAGCTCCTTTTTTTGAGCAACAATCATTGAATTTTGGTCAGAAGAATAGACTGATGTTCGTGTTTGCTCCTTTTTCTTGCTATTACTTTGTGTTGTGCTGATCTGAGATCGAATTTTATTCTCTTCTTTTTGATAGGTAGCTTTGTAACTTGCTCTTTTATTATCCCTTGTCGTTCTATGACTCTTTTTATCAGATTCAAATTGATGCTCAATTTTCTTTGCTTCTGTATTTCTTTGATCCTTTAAATATTTGACACCCGCTTTGGCTTCCAGCATAATTTGTTCTGTAGCTCGACAATACTTTTCAACTTTTTTCATAAATAAGTCGATTGCCTTTTTGGGAAAGCTTTGTCGGATATCGACTACACGATTATAAATCTCATTGAGTTCGCTGATAGTTTCCTTGCTTATAAAATGCTCTGCGGTTCGTGAATCGTTGCATCTGTTTGCGATAACTCCATCAACTAATTTTTTAAACCGCTTCTCTGTTACTGTATCAATTACATTTTGATATAGAGTGAGTATTTGAGAAAGAGCTAATTGATCTGCATTTGAACGATCTATTAGCGATTGATTCCTCGCATTAACAGAGTCCGATCTTTTCGCCTCCCAGTCACTGTACTCCTTATCAGCAGCGGATGCTAGTTGTTGCTCTTGGTGCCTAGCCTGATCCAGATCTTTATCGAGTCTAGCAATGGTAGAATCTCGTTCATTATGTATCTGTTTAATATCATCATCAAATTGTTTTTTTAATGCAGTTCTTGCACTCGAGGCATTTTTACTGATATAAGTTAGATCATCATCCCGCTTTTTACAAAAAGCGTTATAACGACTAATGAATGAGGTGATTTCAGAATCAAATCTCTCAAGCATCAGAAAAAAATGAGCTCTTTCATTTTGTGATTGAGTGATGTCCGATTTCAGAAATTCGTCCATTACCATGTCCCCTCTCAGTCCGAATTAGTGAGCTTAGAATTCTACCCCATTTGATAATAGCTGACAGTAAGCATCAGGATCTAACAATTCTACTGGTTTTCCATTCGGGTATTTTTCGCAGATAGATTGATCATCCGTATTATTATAGATGCAGACATCACATATTGACTCAACAATATCGAGGTCGCCTGGCTGATATTCGAAGTAATGCTTTCTTTCTTTTTTATCTGACATAATTCAACACACCTCATTTCTATAAGCGTTTAAGCTTAAGAGATTTAACTGGGTCCGCAGGCGCATTGTCTTTCCTCCTGAGAGACTTGACGTAAATAAGTCGCATTCCATCTTTTCTCTCAACCTTTGTGACACGGAAGATTTGCTTACAGTCCATTAAAAATTCATTTTCCTGTTCTTTATATGCGCTAATATCGCCGACATAAGCGCCCTGCGTACCAGAGGGTAAATCAATAATAAGTTTTGTTGTTCCCGGTCGTGTACTATAAAGATCAAGACTCGTGCTTACAAATCCTCCATCAAATAGTAGCTTTCCAATAAGATCCTGATCATTATATTGATTTAACGATGAAGTATTTGATGAATCTCTGACCATACTAACATCAGAAGACACTGTTCTATAAACAGTGATTGGTCTCCTTGTTACTTGATTCTCTAGCAGATTATGCAATTCCGCAATTGCTGCTTTTGTCTCGAAAGATGTTTCATCTGAAGATATTCTTCCCCGTAGATATCCATTTATCTCTTTATATGTAACAGGACCATATTCACTTGTATAATTGATAACTGCTTGCTTTTGTCTTGGATTCATTGAAACAAGCATATTGATTGCATCCGCTTTTGTTTGAAGTTCTGCTAAAACGGATAGATCCTCTTTTAGACTTTCTGCTTGTGTGAA
>CADBMH010000147.1 GCA_902795705.1 uncultured Lachnospiraceae bacterium
GTTGCTGTTGTATGCCTCATAACATGCGGCGTATAGGGGCCGTTGCAAAACATATCGGGATGCTCGGTTTTTGCTTTTTTGATGTATTTCTCATAGATTTCTTCTACCGCAGGAACAGAAAGATGCTCATTTCTCTGACTGGGAAAGACAAATTTTTCGGGATATGTAGCAAGTTTCCTGTATAGAATGTATTTATTGAGCAGTCGGGTTGCATCGGATGTAATTTTAACGCGCCGTGTCTTTTCTCCTTTTCCGGTAAAAGTCAGAATTGCATTGTCTTTTTCATCATAGTCAATATCCCTTATACGGAGGTCACAGATTTCTTGCGCACGTGCACCGCTGGAATACATTACAGACAGAAGAGTGAGGTCACGAAAGCCAAGGTTATCCGTGGTATCAGGAAGGGAGAAAAGAATTTTCAATTCCTCTCTGGTAAAAGAACAGCGGGACTTCCCTTTGGTCCTGCGGAATGACTTCTTAGCAATCTTCTCCAGACTCGTCCGAAAGACTAAGGCTGCATCCAGGTTCCGGATCTGAGCATAGTCAGCAAATGAAGATAACGCTCCCATTCGCTGTTTTGCAGTGGTGCGACTGTTCTTTCGCTCGTTAATCAGCCAGTCAAAAAATGCGTTCATTTGGTCAAAGTCAAGGATTTGAAACGTGATACAGCCAGCCTTAACGTCTGTTTTTTCAGCAAAGAAAGTAAAAAGCAGGCGGAACGCGCTTTTATATGAGGCAATCGTATGTGGACTCGCATTTACTGTATAAGGAAGATACTCTACGAAGAATCGCCGGAGCAATTCGTAGAATTCAAATTCAACTTCACGTTTCTTCATCCGGCACCTCCACATTTGGGATTAACCCGGCTGAAAATGTTTCAAACACACTTAAGGACTCAGGTACCTGGACTCCGGAAAAGCGCATATATTTATCGGTATCAAGAAGATGCTCATGGCCCAGGTATGTGGGCAAAAGAAGATCGTTTAAGTCTACGGAATGTCCCGCTTCCTCCAACTGCTGTATAGCTTTCAGCACAAATAAATGGCGGAAACAGTGCAGGCATGCTCCACGCTCATGGGATGACTTTTTTCGTTTATCGATGTCAGCGATTTCCAAGATTGCAGTGAACCACATGGCCATTTGCCTTTTACCATAGTGAGTTCCGGCTTTCCGGCCGGGGAAAAGAAATGCTTCAGGATTCTGCATGACACCCATTGCCAAACAATATCGCTCCAAAATGGAAAGAAGCGTTTCATGGACAGGAATCAATCTCTCCTTGGAATACTTGGCATTTCTGAGGAAGATGGTTCCGTTTTTGAAATCTATATCTTTTCTGCAAAGAGATAAAGTCTCTTCCATGCGAGTTCCGCATCCGTACAAAATTCTGAGCACCATAGGAACAATCAGCTTAAAACTACTCCTGCTATCGTCAGGATTCTTTCCCATAAGGTTGTCGGCATACTGAAAGATTCTCTTGACTTCATCATCAGAATAAATGTATGGAATATAATCGGATTTCACCCTGGGTGCGTCCGGAAGAAGAGAATCAAATCCAAGCACGTTCAGATATTTCACAAACCCTCTGATGTCGGATACCTTATTATGAATTGTTTTACTTTTTCCGGTAAGTGTGGCAATCCATTCATTCAGTACAGCTTCTGTCAGATGTTTTCCCTGAAATCCTCTGCAACACAAATGCTGATCCAACATTCTTAAGGCTAGACGGGTACATTCCACCGAATGGACAGTAAAAGTTCTGGCGCGAAGTTCTAAATAGGCTTCCATTTCTGCCGCAAGTGAGCTGTTGAACATCAAACATCACCGTCTTTCCCAGACAGCAGCGCCGCAAAGCTCCCTGTGGGAGGTAACACCGGAAGCGGGCAAAGCCTCATACTGTCAATGTCGATCCTGGCATAGCTTCTAATCGCGTGTTTTGTACCATGTCCCAATACCTTGCGGACAATCTCGGTTGATACACCTTCCCTGATCAAGTTGCTGGTGATGGAAGACCTTAACGCCCGTCCCCCATGTCTGCGCCCGGAAATATCAACACCCGACTTCCGGAACAAAGTCCAGATGGCGGTGTTTATAGCATATCCATCCATCGGCTTGTGTGGAATGGTCAGTGTAATAAACACTTCTTTGAAGTCGAGATTTTGAGGACGTATATTGTGTATGTAGTCCAATAACGCCATTTTTACTTCAGGAAAAAGTTCGCACTCCCATGGATCTCCGGTTTTTTGCTGGATGAAATGAATGCGGTTGTTCTCAAAATCAAGATTGTCAAAAGTCAGGGACACGACATCCCTTGAGCGGATGCCATAGCGCGTCATAAGGAGAAGAATCGAATAATTCCGAGTGCCGGAAGCGGTTGATCGATCTACGGAGCCTTCAACTGCGGAAATTTCTTCTGTGGAATACGTTGTAGGCTGTGGCGGATAAACTTTACGATGAATCACCAAACGAGAGTAGTTCCGCTCTGTATAGCTATTCTCGAAAAGAAAGCGAAGAAACTGGCCGAATCGTTCCCAGTAGCGAGAGTATTGCAGTTGGAGAAATGCTGCCTGGATATTCTCGAGACTATCCCAATAATTGTGTAAACCTCCTGAGCGGTGTAAAATGAAGGCACCGCACAGGAGGTATTACTATGAGCAGTCGAAA
>CADBMH010000148.1 GCA_902795705.1 uncultured Lachnospiraceae bacterium
AGGGCTACAGATTCATACATATCGGAGAGTGGGGAAGTTAAGTATTTATTTGATATAGAAAATTCATTAGATATAAATGCTCCTGTTTTAGAGTGGGAAATTACGGCACATAACACCATGAATGGCACATATGTTGTAGGTCAGGTTGTATTGAAAGAAAGCTTTTTAGGAACAAAATATGATGCTGTAAAGTTTTTGTGTGAAAAATATGCTTTGGATTCCGTCAAAGTATATGAAAAATTTGATACAAATGATGTTACCGCAAAAAGAGATTTCCAAAAGCTTGAAAACGACAAAAAAGGCTATTTGAAGCCCATCAGTGATGGTCGATTTCAAGTGATTTCCTATGAAAATAATGAAAGGAATGTTGTCAAGGAAATTAGTGTGTAGTCATTAGAAGTAAAGCAGAGGGTGGAATATTTGGTTTCAAAAGAAAAGGAAAATGTGCTATGGAAGAAAAGAAAGTAAAAATTAGAAAAGCCGTATTCTTCGGAATCATTGCGACTATTTTGACATTTGTTTCAGGTTTTGGAGTCTTATACCTGTTTTGGAACAGTGCTTCTTATGATTCGAATTTACCGGGGTTATTTGGATATTATGCGTCAAGCTACGGTGATGCAATCTGCCTGCCGGTTTTGGTTGGTTCGTTGGTGTTTTATATGTTTTCTTATGAGAAAGAGATAAAGGTAAATCTGGTCGAGATTATTATTCCGATTTTGTGCGGTTTGGCAGGAATCGGGATGCAGGCTCAGTGGCTGATCAGTGATCATACTAAGCCGAATTGGACCATTCCGAGAGTGCATTATTTTAATGCGGCGGGTTGGTATCATGCTTTCTTCTTTGTCATGATGTTTACGGTACTGAGCTTTTTGTTTATAAGATTTGTACGCATAAAGATCAGTGAAGATAGAGCAGAGAGGACTAAAACGCAGATTTTGTCCCAATTATTTCTATGGTTTGCAGGAAGCTTCTTCCTTTTGCTACATAATATGGATGATTATGTAAATAAAGACAATTATTCCGTTGTTTTTATACTTACTCTTATATCATGTCTGGTGTTTGCAGGACTGATTTATATAGTGCCAAGGCGTTTTCGGTTATCACAGGTGGCAGATGTTGATATGATGGCTGTTATATCCGGGATTTTTTCTGCATGTGCGCTCGCTCAAATTTTATATGGTGGAGTGAATACGAATTGGGGATATATTTTTTCATGTGCCCTGATTTTGATTGTTTTGGTAGTTCCGGATGAAAAGGATTGTCTACAGACATTGCTTTCATACATGCTTATAATGATTCCGGCTGTATTACTGGAAATTGCTATCTCATCTCAACACAATGCAGTTTGGATGACATTATTTTTTATTCTTTCTATTTCTGTTCCATGTATCCTTTCTGCTCTTCAGGCGGATCGGGATGGAATTAATTCAAAGAGAAAAGGAATATTTACAGCAGTTGTGATTTTGATGGATATTTCTGTGCTGGTTGTAACTTATATTGTAAAAGATAATCTGGTCAATATGCAGGCATACGATGATTTTCTGAATGAAATTATCAATGTCATGCTGCTGATTGCTATACCGAACTATGTGAAATCGACATTTGGCGGGATTATTAAGGTTGAGGATGAAAATAAGAGAGAGGAAGCCTTAAATAAGCAGGGAATGATGTATGTCATCTACATGCTCCTTTTTCTAGGTGGTTTGACTTTAATTTTCTTTACAGTGATGCCGCCATTTCGGCTTTATTATACTTCGCAGTTCCATCTTTCACCGGAATTTTTTGCTCTGCTGCTTTGTTTTCTGGGATGTGTGACAGGATCATATTTTCTTAAAAATAAGCACGAAAGAGTTAGCCGAACGATTGTGGTGGTATTGGTGGCTTTTGCCTATGTACTTTTGGGAATAGTGGTTATTGTTTCTTGCATACCTTCCGGCTTTTTATCTATCCGGTATAAAATTCCGGATGTTTCTTTGCTTCCTGTTTTCATCTTCTTGCCAGCTGTGATTGCGATAGGCTTTGAAAATAACATAAGATGTCTTAGAGGATTGGAGCCTGAGAAGGCGATGAAGATTTTAAAAATAATACTCTTTTTCGGAACATTATTTTGCAATGGAGTTTCTCTGCTGCAAATGAGAATCTATTCAACAGGGTTAAGTATTGGCATTTATTGTATTACTTGTCTGCTTGCATTTGTATTTCTTCCATATTTGTTAGCGGAAAGTTTTTGGCAGAAACCGACAAAGGCGCAATTAACGAAAAATTCCTCCAGTTCAGGTGTGTTACAGGACGGAGTTTTGTACAGTATAGCGGGAATATTATCAAGTGTTATTACTGTGTTCTATCTTGATATAAAGATTATGGAATTAAAGGACTTTCTGTCTTTTGTAGAACTTGTGCTGGCGGTTATTCTTCTGGTATCTCTGCTTACATGGATCATGCAGTATTGCATACGAAATAACAATCGGCATTTTGCACAAAGGGAATATGAATACGAACAAGAAGATATACAGAGGAAGATAGTGCTGAAAAAACAATTAGATGCATTGAAGAAGCATTTGACCATGCAGAATATTATGACGATAGCGATTACATTTCCGTATTCTTTGATTATAGTTGTTTCTGAATTTTTTAGCTATGGAATGAGCGATAAGAAGGGATGGGATGAGTTTAAATACGCTTTTGTCCCTGGGAAATATAGTGATACGGATGATGAAGATTGAGAGGATTTCTTAAAATAGGTGTATTACAATCCAGATTGAGACAGGGAGATAATTATGACAGATATAAATAATAAAAATCAAGTGTTTTGTGGAAAAAAGGCAGAGTATTTCAATAAATTTTGGAGAAAAAAGCCTGTTAAGAAGTTTAATGTTGAACAAACAATGTATTCATTAGTTACGACTGAAGCAAACAATGATTTGGATTTAGAGGCAACAGGTTTTATGGGGACTTCTATGAATTATAAAGAGTTGTTTGAATCAGCAGATAAATTAGCTAAGTCATTTAAGGCAATAGGTGTTAAAGAAGGAGATAGCGTAGCAATACTAACGGTTAACATGCCTTTAGTACAACAGTGTTTATTGTCTTTAAGTAAAATTGGTGCCATCATTTCATGGATTGATTTAAGGACAAAAGAAAAGGATTTGATAAATTATATTAACAATGGAAGTTGTAAGGTGCTAGTTGTTTTTGAAGAACTCTTGCCTTTAATTGAAAAAATAGCGGATGATATTAGTGTGGAAAGAATTATTATCTGTTCGCCTAAAGAATATTTAAAAACTCCGGTAAAGCTATTAGTTGACATCAAAGACAAAATA
>CADBMH010000149.1 GCA_902795705.1 uncultured Lachnospiraceae bacterium
CGGATTGCTTGCCATTACCATTCATGCCTCACCAAATGACATTCAAAGCCCCGCTGCTTCGCAGCTCTCCGCCGCTCTCGCGGCTGAATGGTAACTTTTTTGACACAAAAGAATCACAAAATTGCTACCTTTTTATCATAACCTTTCAAGGCCGCTTCGCCGATATATTTAATAACAAGAAACAAACGCAGGAAGACAGGGAGCAAGCGTTAGATAAGTGTTGGCTGACTACGACAGAAGACTCTGGCCGGCTAATAACGAAATATCGTAACTTTCTATTACTGCATCGGGAGGAAGGAATCAAAATATGGAGAAACAAGTAAAATAAAACAGCACTGCTTCGTAGACCATAGTGCTGTTTTATTTTATTATTAATTATTTTAGAAAAACAAAATTTTCAAAATCAAACAGATTCCTTCCTTTAAACATATCTGTAAAATACCCTGTAACACTTTCTCTCGCCGTGAAAAAAAGAGCATGCCTGCCTGTTACATTTTGCACAATTGCCACAACAGTCTGATCCCCTGTTTCTGTTTCCACACATCCGATCAACCGTCCCGAGTCCGGATCATCAATCCGAATTTCAATATTTGCATTACAGCCTGCACCGTGAAGCTTTGCCACAAATTTCATGGTTTTACTGCTATGATCTTTCCCAAAGTCAAAATATTTATAACCGATCACACAACCATCGATAATCCCCGTGATCACACGTGAAAACACATCAAGTTCTGTTATCAGGCAGCCGCCGGTCAGATAACATGCTATTTCCGCAGGTGTGATCTCATACGGGTTTAAAGAATCTTCAAATCCCAATGAAGTCATCTCTACCGTCGGAATCGTACCATCCTCTAAAATATCAATTTTTTCTACACAGCCACGGCGGGACATGATCGTTCCATTCGTCATACGGTGATAAAAAATATACCACTGATTTTTTATCTTACAGATAGAACCATGATTATTGCCACCCGGATAATTATCAGAATTATCAATAATGTATCCCCGGTAGGCAAACGGTCCAAAAGGACTGTCAGACGTCGCATAGGCAAGCTGACTGCCCTTGTTCGGCGAATAGATCAGATAATAAGTATCACCGATTTTCCTTGGAGAGCACGCTTCGAAAAAGCCGGATGGATCCTCCTGCGGCCTTTTCGGAATAATATGTTCCTTAAAAGTACCGTCTAAAACCTCATACATATTCTCTTCATTGAGCTGCGCCATATAGGAACGGGTAAAACCACAATAAATATATACCTTTCCGTCGTCATCCACAAGAACTCCGGGGTCAATAAATGCACCATGGTCACAGAGTTCTTCATCTATCTGATATTGATACTTCGAAAGCAGCCGGAAAGGTCCCTCCGGACTGTCTGAAACAGCAACGCAGCCCGGACTGTCTACAATATAAGCGTATAAATAATATTTTCCATCCTTTTCCACAACATCAGGCGCATAGAGCTCTCTGTCAGACCAGTCAACATCAGCTTTGTGATCTCTGTTATCCTTTGTCTGAAAAATACTTCCGTGACAGCTCCAATCATTTAAATGATCGATCGATGCACTCCACACCTTCAGCCTGTGGTCGCAAAAGCTGTCAGAAGCAGGTTTATCGTGAGAACCATAAACATATACACGATCTCCAAACACGCGCGGTTCTCCATCCGGGATATATTCCCAGTTCGGCAAATATGGATTTGGCATATTTTCCTCCTTTTATTGTTAAGCTTTTTCCGTAATGAAACATCAAACAGCAATCTCTCTGTTTTTCCATACAAGATTATAACAAAACTTTTACACTGCTTCAATGCTAAATCAAACTGCCAAAAAAAATTGCAAGATTTCAAAATATGTGTTAGATTATAGCATAGTTGCATATTTTCATATAAATAGAATCCATAGTACAAATAAAAAGGAGAATATCTATTGGCAAAAAAAGAAACAAAAACAAATGCAATGCGCATTTTGGACCGCAATAAAATTTCATATAGAATCAATCAGTACGAATGCGAAGAATTTGTAGACGGCATCCATATCGCCGATATGCTGGGGCAGAACTATTCAGTAACCTTCAAGACCTTAGTCATGCATGGAAAAAGCGGAAATTACTATGTCTTTGCTCTCCCGATCGATAAAGAGGTCGATTTGAAAAAAGCAGCGAAGGTTGTAGGCGAAAAGAATCTGGAAATGGTTCATGTGAAAGACATTAATCAGATCACAGGCTACATCCGCGGCGGCTGCACACCCATCGGAATGAAAAAAAATTATCCGACCGTTATCCACTCATCGGCAGAAGCTTTGACCGAAATGATCATCAGCGGAGGCAGACTCGGTACACAGATTTTTTTAAATCCCAAGGATTTAGCACAGGTAACAAATGGAACATTTGCAGATATTGTTATAGAAGAAACTAGAACAGAGTAAGGAGAAGCCAATGAAACAAACAGTGAAAAAAATTACAGCAATCCTGCTGATCGCATCCATTACCCTGACCGGTTGCGGAAAGCAAAAAAAAGAGCCAAAGCCTGAACAAAAAAAGGCCAGTGAAGTTAAAAACGGGACAACAAAAGCGAGCAGGACCGGAAAAGGACAGTCTGATGCTCCGTTTATCATCGGTACCACTTCCTTTGACGAAGACTTTAATCCATTTTCCGCTGTCAGTGATGCAGACAGACAGATTGTAGATCTGACGCAGGTAAAATTAGTCTCCTTAGACCGTTCCGGATTTCCGGTGTATCAGGCGATCAATGGCGCCTATCGCACTTATCAGGGAAATCATTATACTTATTACGGAACTTCCGATTTAGATGTCAACTATAATTCAGAAAAAAATGAAACCAGCTACCACATCACCTTGAGAAATGATTTGTTTTTCAGCGACAGAGAGAAAATCACTGCCGATGATGTCATTTTTACTCTCTATGCCCTTTGTGACAACAGCTATACAGGAGTCCGGAATTTAAAAGAAAAAAATATCAAGGGGCTTTTAAATTATCAGGCTGACAGCACCAGAGCAGAAACACTTTCCGGGAAAAAGATAAGAAAATATGTGAAAAAACAGCCGAAAATCCTGCAAAAATTCATCGAAACAAATGTGATACAGGCCGAGCTTACAAAAGGGCTTGCAGACTGCAGAAAAAATTATCAGACTGCCGGATACGAAACCGTCTCTTCTTATTTTGTGGAAAAATACGCGCCTCCGGTTAAAGATCATGATATCCTGTATGATGAAGAAAAACTTCTTACAGAAACCATTGCATACTATAAAAAAGCCGGCTATAAAAAGTTGGCGCTGCATGCCTATCATGACGAAAAATATTTTGATGCTAAAATCGAACGACAGGCACGAATAGAATTATCCAGGGGGAAGGGAGAGAAAGTATCCTCCATAGAAGGTATTAAAAAACTTGATGATTACGAGCTCGAAATCATCACAACCGGGTATGACAGAACCTTCACAAAGGCATTAAGTATCTTTATCTGCCCGCTTCATTACTATGGCGACTTAACAAAATATAATTATGAAGCCGGACAATTTGGTTTCACCCGCGGAGATATTTCTGCGCTGCAGGCAAATAGGGCAATGCCAATGGGCGCAGGTCCATACCGGTATGTAAAGCTTGAAGACGGCATTGCTTATTTTACTTCAAATGAATCTTATTTTTTAGGTTGTCCGAAAACTGCCTTTCTTCAGGTAAAAGAAATGGCAGACATTTTAGTGGAAACGAAACAGCAGATCAAACAAAAGCAGGCAGAAGAGGAAAATAATCCTCTGACAAATAATGATCCGGATATCTCTCCCGCTCCAACTACCAATCCATCTGAGGAACTTACAGAACTGCTCGGCGGTACAACAGATATGATCGGTGCCAAATTTACCGGAAAGCAATTACCTTGGATCACCGGCACGAATTCTAACGAAGAAATTTCCGGCAGTACGGTAGAAAGCCGCTTTTACGGTGACGGTACCTACTATTATATCGGAATCCACGCAGGAAATGTATCTGTAGCCGGTGAACCGGAAAGCGACCGTTCGAAAGCATTGCGTCACGCAATCGCATCTGTTTTTTCCGCTTCGAGAAAGTTTATTTCAGAAACCGAAGGAGAAACAGTGTCCATTCCGGATTACCCGACTGTAAGCGGCTCCTTTATGACTCCTGATAAGAGCTCTGCCGATTATCAGATTGCCTATGCCAGCGACAGAAGCGGCTCTGAAATTTATGATGAGGAACTTTCTGCGGAGGAAACCATGAGCCGGGTATCGGAAAATGCCCTGAAAGATTTTGCCGACAGCGGATACACGATTGAGAATGGAAAATTAGCGACTGCTCCTGACGGTGCTTCTCTGAATTATACACTATGGATCACCGGCGGAGAAAAAAATATCTGTTACCCTGCTGTGGAAAAAGCAACAGAAACCTTAAATAACTTAGGTATCCACATAGAACTGCAGACACTTTCCGGCGAAATTGAACTGGAGAAAAAACTGAAAACCGGAACACAAGAGCTCTGGATTTCTGTTATCCGTTCCGGAGAAGTCAGTTTGTCAGAAAAATATGGAGAAACTGCAGATAAAAATTCATTTGGAATACAAAATGCAGACTTCTATGGATCAGTGAAACAATCTGAAACACATATGTCATTGGAGGAACGGAAAACCGTTTATAAAGCATGCTATGATTTTCTGCTTGAACAGGCAGTTGAAGTTCCCATGTGCGAACCGTGTAATACACTTCTTTTCAGTGCAGAACGAATTGTACGAAAGACAATTCCCGCGGATCTTACCCTTGATTACAGCTTTACAAGAGAAATCCAGAAAATAGAAATGAAGTAGGTATGGAGGAATCAATATGGACTTTTCAATCGGTGATGTTATAAAAATGAAAAAGCCACATCCCTGTGGTGAAAATCGCTGGGAGATCCGCCGTGTCGGCATGGATTTCCGCTTAAAATGCTTAGGCTGTGAGCATCAGGTCATGCTTCCCAGAAAGCAGGTGGAAAAGAACTTTCGCGGAAAATTATAGAAGCTGAAACTTCCTTTTCACGCGCTCCAGTTTTTTTAAAAACGGCTCTGCACCAACCAGTAGAAACAGCACGGTAGACACAGCATGAACAAGATCCATCGGAATTCCGGAAAGGTAGATTGCTGTCAGATTTTCTGCCGTCAGCTTGTGAGAAACCATGATAAGCGAAGCCGGATTCATGATTCCGCCATATAAGACCAAAATTGAAAAAAATCCATAAAGACAGAGAAAACCGATTCTTTTTCTTTTCGCTGATTCCGCAAACCATTTCCTGTGAAACAGGATTCCCGCCAGAAAACCAATCAGCCCCATCGTAAACATCTGCCAGGGTGTCCAAGGGCCCTGACCAAACATCATATTGGAAGCAAGCATGGAAAACGCGCCTACGATCAGTCCGCTTTCCGCTCCTAAAGAAGTCCCGCTGATGATTGCGATTGCTGCCATCGGCTTGACATTCGGAAGCATGGAAAACGCATATCTTCCAACAACCGCAATCGCTGTCAGAACTGCCAGTACGACAAGCTTTGAAATGGTCATCCTCCTATATCGCACATCTTCTCTCCTTCCTTCATAACCTCTTGACATTCTTCCCTAAAAGCGAAGGATCCGTCCACCGGTTTTAAAGCTTTCCCCACAAGTGCAATGATGTCCTCCGGCACAATCGCATCAGCGACAAAGTCTCTTGCCATACGATTTGTAATCGTTGTATAAAAATAATTCTTTGAAAAAAATGTCCTCACATCCGCTGCAGCCTCTACCTGTCCCCTGAAATATAAGCCGGCACGATCCACATATTCTGCACAAAATTCAATATCATGTGAAACCAGAAAAACCGTTACTCCCTCTTTCTTCAAATCCTTTAAAATCTCACCAAACTCCCGCTTAAAATGTGCATCCAAACTCTTTGTCGGTTCATCTAACAATAGCAGCGCAGGCTTCATCAAAAGTACCTTTGCGAGCGCTGCTTTCTGCTGTTCTCCTGCACTCAGATCATATGGATGCCGATCCAGAAAAGAAATGATATGAAGTTTTTCTGCAATATTTTTTACTTCCTTTTCATCTGCTAAAAAAAGCAGGTCCTCCCGTATCGTCTCCTTTACAAACAGGGAAGATACGTCCTGGGGAAGCACCCCAATGAAATGATCAAACAACTCTTTTTTTGTGTATTTTTTCAATAATTTCCCAAAGAGAAAAATCTTGCCGCGAAACAACGGAAGAATCCCCGGTATGGTTCGAAGAAATGTACTCTTTCCCACTCCATTACCACCCAATAAAGCAAATATCTCTCCTCTTTTCACAGAAAGGGAGGCTTCCTTTAAAAGCCATGAACTACCGGTTTCATACTGAAACCATGCCCTTTTCACCTCTATCGCATATTCCACCTCTTTCCTATCATCCGCCTCTTTTTTCCCGCATTTCCCCTGCCCTGAAACAACAAGGTCTTTTCGCTCCCTCTTTTCAAAAGACAGCCTTTCCCAGAGCCATTTTCTCCCCATAGCAACGGTATACGGAAGCTTTTTCTCTTCGCCGCACCGGGCGCTGATCTGCATCGGTGCAGGCATAGAAAGAAACATTTCATGATTCCCCTTTAGCAAGCTTTCTCCGACCTCTGCAGGTGCTCCCTGTATGGAAAGCTTACCCTGCTCCATTACAAAAATCCGGTCTGCATAGGAAAACACTTCCTCCAAATGATGCTCGGAGAGTAAGATCGTCATCCCCATCTCCTTATGGATTCGCAAAAGTGTATGTAAAAAATCAGAAGCGGCAACAGGATCTAACTGTGCCACCGGCTCATCTAAAATCAAAAGCTTTGGATTCATCAAAAGCACCGATGCAAGATTAACAAGCTGTTTCTGCCCACCGGAAAGCACCGACACTTCCTTTTCAAACCAATCTGTAATCCCAAAATAGGAAGAAAGTTCTGCCACTCTGATATGCATTTCCTCCTGCGGACAACTAATGCTTTCTAAGCCAAAGGCAAGTTCATGCCAAACCTTATCTGTAACAAACTGCTCCTCCGGATTTTGGAATACAAAGCCGATTTTCTGTGCCTGTTCTATTTCAGAGACATCCTTTAATTTTCTTCCCGAAAAGAAAATCTCTCCTCCCGCCTTTCCCTGAGGCGCCAAAACCGTTTTTAACTGACGAAGCAGAGTGGTTTTCCCGCTTCCGCTCTGCCCGCAGAGCAGATAGAATCCTCCCTCCTCTATCTGGAAAGAGATATTCTTTAATGCACATTCCGTTTCCTGCGCATATGTAAAAGAAAAGTCCTTCACCTCTAATAAGCACATTTGTCCGGTCTCCTTATCATCTTCTTTTCATGTCGACTTTCGGCTCCATGCAGGCATTCGCAAGGCCTATCCCATAGCAGGAAACAAAAACAGGAAAAAAACAAAAACACAGCCAAAACAGATAAGTAACTACACTGAAACAGGAGAGTGGAAAGCCACCGATCTGAATAACCGGATCATACTGACTTTTTCCCGCGCCTTGCATAAAGCCCGTCATGCTTCCAATTAAAAAAAGCAATCCAATTCCTGCAATAATATAATCCGATACATAGCAGTTGTAAATTGTATATCTTGTCCGTTTTCCGGTTCCATATCCTCGCGATTTCATAGAATTTACTGTTTGTACAGCACTTTCTAATGCCCAGCTGAGTAACATGGAAATCTCTGCCACACCGGCTTTAAACTTTCCGAGAAAATGTTCATCAGAGATATCCTTCCCTATCCCTGCCTGCCCTTCCCGAATAATCAAAAAACGTTTCCGGAAATGCGGAACAAAACGAAAAACCATAGAAAGAAACAAAGAAAATGTCGGAAAAAGTCTGCCGAAAATATCAATGAATTTATCTGTCGTCATCACAAAATTCACTACAGAAAACCATATAAGGGCACTCCAAAGCATCATGCCCGCCACCACTCCATAAAGGATCGCCTCTAAAGTGATCGCTCCCGTCTTTAAATAATAAAGCGGTGTGACACCATAATGGTTAAAAGCCGCATTAAAAACAACGATCAGCAGAAATAGCGGAATCCCCAAAAAAATCTGCTCCTTTAGAAACCGCTTTCTTTCCGGAAAAAAGAAGCGATAGGAAAATCCCGCTAAAAAGGAAATTCCTATGACAACCGGATGTGCAGTCAGCATCGTAATCAGAACCACAGATAAAAAATAAGCAAATAAAACCACCGGGTGACAATTTGCAAATAAATTCTCCCTCATAGCATTACTCCATAACATCTTTTCCTGCATTACAGGTATAACTCCACCTGATCTCATCCCCTGCAGCTACCTGATATTTTGAACAGCCGTAGTTTGGCTGCTTTCCATTCACAAGGTAAGTCCAACCGGACATATTTCCACAGTCAAATTCATAAAGCTGATGAATCCCCTCTACATAATAGGTTTGATATGCCGGTGTGTATTTTGCCTCAAAATGAATTCCCTTTTCCCTGCAGATTCGATACAAAATATCGTAAACGCTGTCTCCTTTATTTATCACAACCTTTGCATTTTTCAGGATATATCCGTCTTTTGGTACAAACGATTTCTTGCTTTCTTTTAGCTTGTCCCTGTTTTCCAAAATGCTGCGGCATTCAATTTCAATGGAACAGGTTTCCCTTTTTTGACCGGCATCCTGATTAGAAACCGTTGGTTCATTTTTTCTATTTGTTGTTTTTTTGTTTTTTTTCTGCTCTTTCTTTTCTGTATTTTTCGATACTACTTTACTTTTTTCCTTTGTTTTCTGTCTTCCCGAAGAATTACTTTTTTCCTCTTTTGACGATTTTTTCTCAGAAGCTTTTGGTTTAGTTTCTTTCCTTTGATCCGTATGGGAATCCTTCTCCCTTTGCGTTTCTTTTTTTTCTGTTTCTTCCTCCGAAGCAGCCGAATTTCCCGATTCCTTTGGAATCTCTGAAAGAGCATCATCCTGCTCCTGTTCTGTCGTATATTTCGGATCCAAATTCGTCATCTGGTGAGTATCTGTCCCAATCTGACAACCACTTAACACAAGTGTCAAAATAATCAGATATGCCCAAAAACGAAAATGATTTTTCAACCGAAAATTTTCTCCAAACATCCTTAAAATTCCTTTCTGTTACGGTTCCTCAGTTTCCAATGGACCTGCGCTGGAAAAGAAGCCTGCATTTTCCTGTTTCGTTGTTCTTTTTTATCCATCTGCGCATACGGCAGAAGCGGTCCGGTAAAACAAATCTGCTCTAATACCCGGTCAAAGGGAGTTTGCCGGTCTGCGGCTTCCGTATGATCATAAATCGTCTCCACACCATTTTTATGGAGAAAATCTAAATAATGCCGGAACCGTTTTTCATGTCCACTGTATATCGCACTAAAATCTGCCTTCTCGTATAGTTTGAAAATATCCGTTTCCTTTTTTATTTCCTTAATCAGCATATGGGGAATCCCATGGTAGACTGCAAGCTCTCTGATTCTCTCGTCCGGCACCATGATAAATACGGGCGTTCCCGCTAAAATCGCAGCAATATTTCCATGAATGCGGCTGCCAAAGGAAAATTCCTTTTTCTCTAAATACGAAAGCCATGACGGTACATTGACAAAGGAAAGTGCATTGCCCTGCCTGTATATTTCCGCCCGGTAAGACGCCGGAAAACTCTTCGGTATTTTAGAAGTAAATCCATCCGGAAGCGGTTCGGCCCAGTACATCATACGGATTTCCTCGATAACCTGAGGTACATAGTGATAATTATGAAACACTTTCCTGCTTTTTTCCATAAATTGATGAAATTTCCCGGAAAGCTGAATTTTGGAATTGATGCTGACCGGCGTATCCGGTGTTAACTCCACGGGATTCATCTCCGGCAGTTTTGCACCGTACAAAAACATGGACGGGCACCCGATTACCGTAAAATCCCTTTCCTCATGAAATCCCAGTGTCTCTAAATATTTTGCAGTAAACTCTCCCCGGACTCCGACAATACTTGACTTTTCTAAAACAGCCGACATAAAATCTGTTACCGCCCGATCAAGCCGCGGATTTTCTATTTCCTTTCCAATACCCGCCTGCGCTCCCACCCCAACCACTACACATGGAATTGTAAGCCTCCGGACCAGTGCCGTAATTGACTCTAAATTATCCATATAAGATTTGCGAAAAGCATTGGCAAACGGCAGTAAAAGCATATCATATTCTTCATTGATTTTTTGAACCTGCTTTTCCGAAAAGCGAATGGTCGGTACGATCGGAACAACCTCCGTATCCTCACACATGACCGCCCTCATTACACTATGCGGAAAAAGCATATTTCCGATATTATTCCCTATCAGATTATTTTGGAGTACATCCGGTACCTCGTAATTCTTTAATGGTGACATCCCTGCCCGCATTAAAATCTTTTTCATTCTGAAACTCTCCTATTCCTTTCCTTACCTGTCATCAGGGCAGTTCACAAACTTTTTTCCGGTCTCTGCATCGGATTTTTATTCATAAATCTCTGCCACCTCAGCATCATGAAGCGAAAAATGCTCCCACTCATCAACTGTACGATAACCCATATCCATACATCCAAATATATAGTATACCATGTTTTTTGTTGTAATACAACGAAAAGGCCAACCAGCAAAATGAGGTTGCTGACTTTTGATTTATCGACAAACCATATTCGCATGAAGACAAAATAATATGTTCACTTACGAAGTTCTTTAAAAAACTCCTTCATAAGCGCTGCGCACTCCTCCTCTAATACTCCACGCACCACATCCGCTTGATGATTAAACCTTTGTTCCTCCAAAAGATTTAAAATACTTCCTGCACACCCCGCCTTCGGATTCATCGCACCAAGCACAACGTTTGGTATTCTCGCCTGCACAATTGCTCCTGCACACATCGGACACGGTTCTAAAGTAATGAAAATCGTACATTGCTCCAATCTCCAGTCTCCCAAAACCTTCCCTGCCTTCCTTATCGCAAGAATTTCCGCATGTGCGAGTGTACTCCCTTTCTTATTTCTCTGATTATATCCCCGCGCAATGATTTTTCCGTCATGTACGATTACGCAGCCAATCGGCACTTCTCTGATATCGTACGCTTTTTTTGCCTGCCTCAGTGCCTCCCTCATATACTTTTCCTGTACCTGTATCGCTTCCATAAAATTTCCTCTCTTTCCACTTCATTTACCTGTAGCATTTTTTACAATTCTTTTATATAATAATACTATATGGATTACTTCATTGCAAAACGAATCAAAGATTCGTATGTAATTATCCTCAATTCTATAATCATTTGGAGGCCATCATGAAATTCGAATATCAAACAGACCGCTTGTATCTAAGGATTCTTCCCTCTGAATACGCACATCATATCCATGAATTTTATATAAAAAACAAAACTTTTTTGGAGCCATTGGAGCCAAAGCGCCCCGATAATTTTTACACACTTGATTTCCAAAAGGGTAATCTAAATGCTGAATACCAGGCATTTCTAAAATTAAAACATATCCGGTACTGGCTTTTTGCAAAAGAAAACGGAACCATACCAATTGGTTCCGTCTGTTTTAGTCATATTATGCAAGGTGCCTTTAAAAAATGCATGCTCGGATATAAACTCGCCGAAGACTCCTGTCATCATGGATTTATGACAGAAGCACTCTCTTTTTTAGTGCCTGAAACCATGCATGAACTCGGACTACACCGGGTTGAAGCCTATGTGCAACCGGAAAACCTAAGCTCCGTAGAGCTTTTAACCCGTCTTCATTTTAAAGAAGAAGGTTATCTCTCTTCCTTTGCGGAAATCAACGGGAACTGGGCCGATCACCTTCTTTTTTCCTATGTAGAAGCACCAGCCCAATACATATTTTAAACAAAATGACAGATTAATGATATACTAATTAAGCTCCAACAGCCAATATCCAAATGCCCCCTGCCGTTTCCCGTCACTGACCGGTCGGAATAGCTTAAATCCATATTTCAAACCACTCCTCTTTTCCTTTTCATTGTAAATACCCGGAACACCCATGTAATATCTTCCATTCTGTTTTAAAAATATCAAATGTCTGTAACAATAATATGCATGCAAAAGAAAACGATTTCCGGAAAGCGACCAAAAACGCATCGGCAGACATCCGATATCCTGCAAATCCATTTTGACACAATTTCCTTTTTCCGTGTCTTGAAATGGATACATTGTCGGAAAAGTCTTCAAAATCCGATAACTAAAATCCGATTTTTCCATAACTCCATTGACCTCTTCCGGAAGCATTTCCGCTATCTTAACCTCATCTTCTTCAAATGAATCTCCTTCCGACACTATCGGAATTTTCTGCCAGACTTCTTCCTGATCCTCCTGTGCCATCTCGACGGTTTCACAAGAAGCTTCCTGTTTCTGTTCATCAGTTTCGCTAAAATCCTCTTGTAACTGTTTATCCTCTGACTGCGCCTTATTTTCAGCTGTTTCCGGTATATATGGAGCGGAAGAAATGCTATTTTCTCCTTCTGAAATATTTTTTTCTCCGGTATTTCTTTCCTGATCAGACACAGAGGTTGTTTCTTCTCTATCCGGTTTCCACTTCCCCAGATAGAAATAATCATTTTTCCAGGTTGTCGCGTAGCAGACCGCTGTTCCAAAATAAATCACTATTCCGTCCACATCTTCGAACTTTTTTCCACTGCCGAACAAATTATCTGCCAAGGTCTTCGTTTTGCAGTGCATTTCACTTCTGCTCACCTGCATCTCACCAATGTCAACCGTCTCAATCCCATCCTGATTTTGATGATAAAAATATGCCCTGGCTCCTTTGATCGGAGCCGCCAGCCTGGTCTGTATCTGAATCCGGCACTCCGTCTCTCTGCTTTCTATTTTCGCATAGCCACTGTTTTCCTGCTTTTTTTCTCCTTCGTAACGATATAGATAAGATACGATTCTTTCATATTGTTTCAATATAGATTCCTCCTGCCTTTTGACATCTGATATACATTATATATATTCCTGTCCACAAGGTCATTAGAACCATTTTTTTCGAATCACTCTTATATTTACTGATAATCCTTTGGCCCATACTCAGATATATCTATGATATATTTAAACCTTCTTGCCAATGCCGGTACAAACCGGAACAATTGATCTAATGTATTGCCTTCATCTGCCAATATCACCACAAAATCCCCCTGATATTCATCCATGATAGAGAAAATGCGTGAAATCGTCGGAAACAAAAGATCTGCCGCATGATCTACCAGAAGACAGTTTCCCTTTAACTGCTCCCTGGAACCGATCAAATCTGTTTCATTCAGTAAGGAAGCATCAATCTTTGCAATCTTCCCCTGTCCCAAATAACCGGTTTCTTTCATTACACTGACAATCTTTTTTGTAACACCGATCAGTCTTTCTTCCCCTTCACCCATTAACACAAAATGCGAGGGATCTAACTCTCCCCGAATCAACTTCAGAATGTCCTTAAAGGACCTATGAAGAGCTCTGGTCGTCGGCAAATCATCATAAGTAATCTCTGTCGGCATCTCATTATATTGGTTTTCATGTATCGGTATTTCCGGAGCCTTATACCCCTCTAAAATTGACTCTTTCCTTGGTGGCTCTGAAATCTCCACGCCGGCAGCGACTTCCGGTTCCTCCATTGTAATCTCCGGTTCTGCTTCGCTCATCTCAGGCTCTGCAGCTTCTTCCATCAAAGTCTCCGGTTCTGCTTCACCTATCTCAGTCTCTACTTCATATGTATCATACTCTTCACTTGTCTGGTAAGTCTCTGCATTTTCTGCAATCTCCTCCGGCTCCTCAATCTCTTCTTCTAAAAGTTCCCTGATTGCTTCCGTATGACTTTTCCCAGCTAATGCCTCCTCAGCTTTTCTCTCTTCCTCCTCATCGCTTTCCCTTTCCTGCATGACCTGTTGAATTTCAGCAACCTCTGCTTCGAGCATCGTTTCTAACTGCTTTTCTGACGGAGTCTGCTCCATTGCATCTCCGAAATGTTCTTCCTCAGTCGGAATATCTTCAAACTTTCCCTCTTCTGCCATCTCATCTTCGAAAATATCTTCCTCAACAGGCTCAATTTCCTTCGTCTTTTCTTCCGGTCCATTGACCTCTAAGATTTCTTCTTCTCCTCTGATTTCCTCTACATCTAACGGGATATAGGTCTTCGTTGTATTCTTCTGCAAAGCGCTTTGCATACGACCTACAACATCCATTGCAAGATTCGGTACATCATCCACAACAGTGACCGTTTTTTCCTTTAACTGATCCCTGTGCTCCATCTCATAGATTGCAGATATTTCTTTGGCTAAGTCCTGTGTAATGCCCGTACCTGACTGTGAATGAGGTTTATATACAGGCGCTGCTTTCGGCTCCGATTCTTTTTCCGATTCCGAATCTGTTTTATTTTCTTTCGCCTCCTGCAGTTCTTCTTCCTTTTTCCCAAACTTTAAGAAGCCGGAAAGCTTTTGGATTCCATCTTTAGCCACCTGCGGAATGCCCATTCCGTCTCCATCAAAATCTGTATCCTCATAATCATCGATAAATCCATTTTCATCCGCCTTATGCCCCACATGCTTCTCTGCCTCACGCTCTGCGTGTTTTTCTGATGCCTTGCTTTCCCTTTTATCTTCCTTTTTCTGAGCTTTTTTTTCTTTAATATATTCTCCTAAATCCGGCAGGGAACCTGTATCATCCGGATTAGGCTCCTCTTTTTTGGGCAAAGTAAAATCCTTATCATCAAAGTAAGGAACCGAATCCCCCTCTGTCAAATGATCGATCAATATTTTCGCACGCTCTACAATCTCACCCGTTCCAAACCACAGAAGAATGTCTTCACATTCTTCCAAACATTCCTCTTTTCTTCCTGCACGATGATAAAGCTTAGCTAATTCATATGCCCACTCCTCAATATATTCTTCTTCCTTTAACTCCTGCAAAATCTCGATCAACCGTCCAATCGGTGCTCCGGAAGCTTTATCAATCCGATATCGTAAAATCAATGAATCTCTGACATTTGGATTCATTCGGATAAATTCCTGATAATAGGTTTCTGCATCTCCAAGAGAATTCGTACGAATCGACAAATAGATCAGACGATACAGCACACGCTTGGTACGTGAACGTCGATATATTCTGAGGTAAGTAGCCTTTGCCGCCTCATACTGTTCCGTCTTCGTATAAACTTCCGCAAATACTCTCAAATCACTTAAAGACCGCACCTGATGCATATCCAATGTCTGAATTACTGCCAGTGCTTTTTTATATTTTCTCTCATCTACCAAATGATGAACCTGTGCAATTCTGATTGCCAATTCGTATTGTCTCATCTTTCTATCCTCCTTAAATGGTCAGATGCGGATATCTGTTTCAATAAGTCCCTTACAACCATTTTATAGTATACCTTGAAATCCCGGATAATACAATAACTAAAAAAATTGTCTATCCTCATTTTTTGTTATCACTCACGAACTACTGATAGAAATTTAACATTCATTTTTTGACATATAAAATTTCTGCATTAAGACCGGGAAGCTGTAAAAAACACAACCGCCACCGGAAAACTTTATTTCCCGGTGACGGTCTATTTTTTAAGGAGAAGGTATGAAAAAATTTTCTTTCATCAAATGTACTTTTCATTTGATAGCTTAATTATAAAAAGTAAATATGAACACAGAGTGTTTTTCCTGTGAAAGTTTTGTGAACAAGTCCCACGCTTTTCCTGCTGCCTTTGCCCCTTACATTAATTAAAGTATACCAGTTCCTCTGCAGGTTTTTCTCCTGATTTTACATCCTCGGCATAAAAAACAGGTCCCGGCTCACCGTATTCCTGCATGAATTTGTACTCAAATCTGGCAGTAATCTCCACATAGTCCTTATTTTTGTATGAAGACCAATCATCTGCCTTACACAAAAACCCCATATACTGCACATCATCTGCACAGCAGGTCATCGCATATCTGCCAAACACCGCATATCCCGGATCCAGGCCGGGCGGCTTTTGGATCATTCCGACCAGACGCAGTGTTTTTCCCTCGTAATTTTCCGGAAAATCCAGCATATCAATGTACCACAGACCGAAGTCATCCGGCTTTATCTCAATGATATCGGCATTCATATCAAAAGGCATTTCTTCTTTCATCTCATAAAAAGCCTCGTCCTGAGATTCATAAACAATCTGCGCCCTCGGATTAACCGCCTTCACACTGCCCCTGACTGCGGATTTGCTCGTATTTTCCACCGTACAGCGGTTATCAATGATCATCTCAGACACACGAAAATGCTCGACCATCATGGACGGCATATTTTTCATATACAGAGAAAATGTCTCATCATTCATGACATCAATGGTCTGAAAGATCACCTCCCTGTCAAAAAGAATCTCCTCCAGCTCATCATACATCTCCGGAATGTGCTTTGTCTGCCACATCCCGTTATATTCGATAAACAGACGGTCAGGACGGTGCTTCTTTAAAAGCTTTTTAAAAACCTTTCCGTTAAAAGCATCCTCTTCTTCAATAAATTCACAGACCGCGCCCGTCTTTTGAAGGAAATCCTCTTCGTATTCCTCTTCCCCATCCTCACAGGCAATGATCAGGCTTTTCATATTATCATCAAAAAGTTCATCCTGAAGAACATCCTTGATCAGCTTTGTTTTTCCTGCTTCTAAAAAACCAAGAATGACATAAACCATCATTTCTTTCTGTCTTCCAAACATACTACCCTCCGGCTCATTAATGAGCATTAAACAATTTCTTTACTTCATCCTCTTTGATCTCTGCTCCGATCACGCAGATCCTGCCGGTAAAATCTGCCGGACCGCGGCGGATTTCTGTCTCCTCCGGAACCAGATCAAAATGGAACCACTCACCCTCCGCTGCAGGTACAATTCCCTTCGCTCGAAGAACCTCACCGTATTCCTTGCTGTCCGCTAACTTACTTATCATACCGGAAAGCTCTTCCTCCGTAAATTTATGCGCCGTTTCAATTCCGATACTTGTGAACACATCATCTGCATGATGATGTCCCTCGTGGTCATGATGATGGTGATGATGGTCGTGATGATCATGGTCGTGGTCATGGTCATGGTGATCGTGGTCGTGGTCATGGTGATCGTGGTGATCGTGGTCGTGGTCATGATGATGGTGGTGATGATGCTCTTCTTCAATGATCTCCTTTTCCAGGGAATTGATCTTTTCCATTGCCTCTAAAATATTTTCACCCTTAATCTCATCCCAAGGTGTTGTGATCACGGAAGCCTCATCATTTTTCTCCCGGATCATCGTTAAGCATTTATCTAATTTATCTGCAGAAATATTCTGCGTACGGCTAAGGATTACTGTTCCTGCATATTCAATCTGATTATTGTAAAACTCTCCGTAATTCTTCATATACATTTTGCATTTCGTTGCATCTACAACAGTTGCAGTGCTGTTAATCTGAACGGAATCACCGATATTCTGTACCGCCTTAATGACATCAGAAAGCTTACCGACACCGGATGGTTCGATGATCACGCGATCCGGAGCATATTTCTCCAGAACCTCCTTTAAGGCTTCCCCAAAATCCCCGACTAAAGAACAGCAGATACACCCGGAGTTCATCTCCGTAATCTGAATGCCCGCCTCCTTCAGAAAGCCGCCATCAATGCCAATCTCACCAAACTCATTCTCAATCAGCACCAGCTTCTCTCCCTGAAAAACCTCCGCAATCAGCTTTTTGATCAAGGTAGTCTTGCCCGCTCCTAAAAATCCTGAAATAATATCAATCTTTGCCATGATAACCTCTTCCTTTCTTATGAAATATTATCTCCTATCTTCTAGTATAACAAATCTGTCAAGAGTTAAACCCGCCCTTTGTCGCCTCATACATTGCAATACTTGCCGCAATCGGCAGGTTCAGGCTGTCAATCCGGTCCGTATGCGGAATAATTACCGTAGTTCCTACATCCAGAAACGCTTCCGAAAGCCCCGTTGCCTCATTTCCGAATATCAATGAAAACACTCCGGTCGGTGAAATCTCATGCAAACTCTTTTTTGCCTGCAGCATGAACGGATACAGCTCCCGCTCTCCGAATTTTTCCCGATATTCCTCAAAGGAATCATAGTAGACAAATTCCGTCGAAAAAAATGCCCCCATCGATGCCCGTATGACCTTTGGATCAAAAACATCTACCGCCGGTCTTATCACTGCCATCTGATTTAATCCGAATCCCAGCGCACTTCTCATAATCGTTCCCATATTTCCTGCATTTGACGGATTCACCAAAACAATATGTGAAAAGTCTTTGTTTAGGGTACATGAAAATTTTCGAAACTCTCCGATGACATAGCAATTTTCTTTTTGCGACAGAACATGAAAAATTTTATCTGTATAGAGCATTTCAATCCTGCGTTCACTGCAGAGCTCTGACAATTGTTCTAAGGTTTCTCCCTCCTTCATTGCGGAATGAATAAAGATTCTTGTTACATATTCCGGCTTAAATTTCAGAAGCTCAAAAGTCAAAGTAATCCCAAGCGCATAAGATACATCACTATCCTTTCGGTATCTTTTATATCCCGCCATTTTACTTCTCACCTCATTTCTTTTCAATCGAAAAGAGGGACTTACATCCCTCTTGCTTTCACTTCAAGACTATTCTTTTATGTACACATCCACCGACATATTCCCGGCATCACACGAAAAGGGAATACTGAAAACCTGCGGCACATCCGGTTTAAAATCTCCGCCTGTATAATAAGTAGGAGGCGTAATATCTATCAAAATATCACTATTTGCAAAGACGGTCGCCGCATTTCCTGCTACCATATTTCCTAACTCCGAAATCGCACTCTGTCCCAGTGCATCAATCTCCGTCACCGGTGACATCATCATCTTGGAAACAATCTCCAACGCCACCGGCTGCTCTATATTAAGAAGCACCTCTCCCTGCAACTGCCCTACCAATCCCAGCTTTATAATTGAAGAAGTACCTAAATAATTCCCCTGTGTCATATTTGGTTTCCCTATCTTTAAATCAAGCATACACATATCTTTGATAATCTTACACACAGATATGATAAACGGGTTTACATGGTCCGCTTTCACGAAATCACCCTCCCTTCATCTTGCTGTAGTCCGAATTTTTTTAGTGACACTCCATTATTATACCAAAAATTCTGCTTTCTGTAAATGTTAAATCTCAAAAATTTTCCAAAATGAACTGCTGATGGAAATTTCACTCTCTCCAAGCCATCTGGTATACTTCTCTTTAAACATCTTTACCTGCCTGCTTTCAATAATCTCTTCCTTCTTCCGATAGGTTGCATCACTGTCATTCGAATTCACACAGTAAAGAATATAAAAGCCATTCGAAGCAGTTACCACATCGCTGAATTTTCCGGTTCCAAGTGCCATTCCTGTAGTCACAACCTCGCTTGGCAGGGAATCTTCATCATGGCCAAGAAACAGTTCCACCCGCGTATCATCTGAATTTTTCCTCGCAAACTCCAAAAAATCCGAAGCCTTCTTCGCTTCTGTAAGCAGCTTTCCCACACGCTTTCTCGCTGTTTCCTTCTCCTGGTCAGATAGTGAGGTTTTCACACCGTTCTCATCAGTTTTTTCCGTCATGATGTAAAGATACTGAATCGCAGCCTGTCTCGCCTCCTCATCGGAAACCTCGGTACTTGCAGCATCCGTTGCAATATAAAACATTTTATTTGCCAATATATTGTTCTCAAAAATCCCTGTCATGATCTGTTCCGTCAGGTGATATTTCTCCTTATCCTTATCAGATGCCTCTGAAAGGACCTTTTCTGCCTGTCTGATTGCATCATCCTTTTCGTCTGCTGTCAACTCTACCTTTTCCTGTTTCGCGGCCGCGGCAATCACCTTGAGCTCTGTTATCATATTGATGATTTCTTCCTTTGCCTCATCACCGATCGTCTGCTTCCCATCTAAAGAATAGTCCCAGAGTCCTCCTCCGAAACTGCTTTGGTACTGTTTGCGCAGGAGATAACAATATCCCTGGAGCTCCGAATACCTTACCCCCTCGTTTCCCACTCCCAGAACAACGGAATTTTCCGTAATTTTCCCTCTCGACAGACTGACATGTCCGGTCACTGTCTTTTCTCCCTTCTTTCCGCATCCTCCCATAGCGCCAAGAATAAGTCCCAATACCAAAAAGCAGAATACCAGTTCTCTCCTAATTCTCCACCGTTTTTTCATAAAGTCCTCCTATCTTCGTGATCATTTCCTCTACAATGGCAAATATTTTCTCTGCCTCCTGTGCCTTTCCCTGCGTTTTCTTCAGGTGATCCGCTCCGGTATATCCGGTTGTGATCACCCTGGAAGGGGACGGTTCTTTTCGTAAATACACCAGATACGGTTCTTCCTCCGGAATATATTTCACCTTCCCCCGGTACCCTTCAATCAAGCTCCTTGCCTTATCCGGTCTGATATCAGACTGCTCCTTCAGATAAAAACGGATTGTGCCGGGCTTCTGCATGATCTGTGTGATTCCTGCATGATGTGCCTGTGCCTTTAAAAAAGCAATCTTCAAAAGATTTTCTGCCTCTGCCGGCACCGTGCCAAAGCGATCCAAAAGCTCATCCTGCATATCCTGATAATCTTCTCTATTTTCTATCCCTGCAATCTTTTTATACATATCCAGCTTAATAAATTCACTCGGAATATACGCTGCCGGAATATACGCATCCACCTGCAAATCAATATTTGTCTCAAACTCCTCTTCCACTTCCTCACCCTTTAGTTGTCTGACTGCTTCATTCAGCATTTTACAATACAGATCATACCCGACTGCCGCCATATGCCCTGACTGCGCCGCTCCCAAAAGATTGCCGGCACCGCGGATTTCCAGATCCCGCATTGCCACCCGGATACCGGAACCCAGATCCGTATATTCCCTGATCGCTGCAAGACGCTTCTCCGCAACCTCCTTTAGAAGCTTTCCATGCTGATACATCAAAAATGCGTAAGCTGTCCGGTTCGAACGCCCTACCCTTCCCCGGAGCTGGTAGAGCTGCGAAAGGCCCATCCGGTCTGCATGATCAATAATGATCGTATTCACATTTGCAATATCCAGTCCGGTTTCAATGATCGTCGTCGCTACTAAAACATCAATCTCCCCGTTAATAAAGGAAAGCATAATGTTCTCCAGCTCTCTCTCACTCATCTGTCCATGCGCATAAGCGATTTCCGCCTCTGGAAGCATCGCCGTTAAATCTGCTGCCACCTCTTCAATATGCTGTACCCGGTTATAGACATAATAAACCTGACCGCCCCTGGCAAGCTCCCTGCTTATTGCCTCTCTGATAATCTCCCTGTTATGCTCCATCACAAAGGTCTGGATCGGAAGGCGGTCCACAGGCGGCTCCTCCAGAACACTCATATCCCGAATCCCCACAAGGCTCATATGAAGCGTCCTCGGAATCGGAGTCGCACTTAATGTCAGCACATCAACATTTCCTTTCAGCTTTTTAATTTTTTCCTTATGCGTTACGCCAAAGCGCTGCTCCTCATCAACCACTAAAAGCCCCAGATCTTTAAATCCCACATCCTTCGACAGCAATCGGTGCGTCCCGATGACAACATCGACCTGTCCCTTTTTTAACGCCTCTACCGTTTTTTTCTGCTGTGCTGTCGTCCGGAATCTCGAAAGCATCTCCACCTTTACCGGAAAATCTCCAAGCCGTTCCCTGAAGGTGTTAAAATGCTGCTGTGCTAAAATGGTAGTCGGCACTAAAAACGCAACCTGCTTCCCGTCATTTACCGCCTTAAACGCAGCCCGGAGAGCAATTTCCGTCTTTCCGTATCCAACATCTCCACAGATCAGGCGATCCATGATCCGGTCACTCTCCATATCCCTTTTCGTCTCCTCAATCGCACGAAGCTGATCCTGCGTCTCTTCAAACGGAAACAATTCCTCAAATTCCCTCTGCCAGACCGTATCCTCACTAAATACAAAGCCCTTTAACTTCTGTCTTTTCGCATACAAAAGCACCAGATCCTTTGCAATCTCTGCCACCGCACTGCGCACCTTTGCTTTTGTCTTTTTCCATTCGGTCGAATTTAATTTATTTAACTTCGGCGGTTTCGCATCCTGCCCCGCATATTTCTGCAATACATCAAGTCCGGAAACAGGTACATATAGATTTCCTCCATCTCCATACTCGACTTTAATATAATCCTTTGTCACATGATCGACCTGAATTTTTTCAATTCCACGATAAATTCCAAGCCCCTGATTTTCATGAACCACATAATCTCCAACCGAAAGCTCATTAAAATTATGAATTGCCTGACCGGAATATTTCTTTTGCCTTCTGCGTTTTTCCTTGGCCCTGCTTCCGAAAATATCTCCCTCTGTGATCACTGTAAACTTCGCCGCCATATAAGAAAAGCCCTTATTCAAAAAGCCATAGCTGACCATGATTTCCCCGGATGCAAGCTCTCTGTCCGGCTTTTCCGAATAAAATGCCGGTATATCATATTCATTCAAATCCTTGCAAAGTCTCTCTGCCCTTGTTCTGGAAGCGGAAAGCAAAAGCACAGAAAACCCTCTTTTTTTGAACCGCTGAAGATCCTCTGCCAAAAGTTCAAAATGCTTATTATAAGAACCGACCGGCTGCACCTCGATATGCAGGCTTTCTTTTACGACAAGCTCTTTCGGAAGCGCATCTAACAATGTCAGATAAACGACCTTTTTTCTGTTTAAAATTCCTAACACAATCTCCGAAGAATATAATGCTTCCATCTGCTTCGGCAGAATATACCCCTGCTCCAGACGGCTTTTCATGCTTTCTGCGAACTCCGTCTCCACACTGTTCATCTTTTCCATGCAGTGCATTGGCTCATCAACAAAAAACAAGGTGTGCTCCACATCAAAATAGTCGAAAAAAGAACCGGTATCAATCGAAAAATACGGCAGAAAAGCCTCTAATCCCATCCTGCTGCCAAACTCTTTAAAATCCTCACCCGCCTGTCTCACTACAGACCGGATTCTCTCCGCCGCCTCATAGCTCTTCTCTTTTTTCAATTTAGCGGCAAGCTTCTTACTGTCTGCCTCCATTGCATCAAATGCAGTCCTGATTTCCTGCTCTGTCACAATAAATTCCGTAGCCGGAAAAACAGAGATTTCCTTCATGCGGGTAATCGAACGCTGGCTCTCCACATCAAAGGAGCGAATCGTATCAATCTCATCGCCCCATAGTTCGATACGATACGGACATTCCTCTGTAATCGGGAAAATATCAAGGATTCCTCCCCGGATAGAAAAATCCCCTGCCTTTTCCACCTGGGATTCCCTTGTGTACCCCATATCCACAAGCTGCATACTGACCTTTTCTAAATCAACGCGCTCTGCCTCACAAATCCGGAAGCACTGCTTCTCATAAAGAGATAACGCCGGGATCAGCTCTAAGCCTGCATCTAACGAAGTGATCACCGTACCGCCCTTTTTCTCAAGCAGTGCCTCGATCACCCGTAACCGTTCTGCCGACAACGCATTTCCATGGACATCCGCACTGAAAAAGATGACATCCTTCGCCGGAAAATAGAGCACCTTCCTGTCAAACATACGATATTCTTCCAAGAGAGCTCTCGCCTTCAGCTCATTCTCGGTGATGATCACTTTCCAGGGAAAATCAAACCCCCAGATCAGATGTGCCTTCTGCGATTCTACACAACCTGAAATATGCATAGGCAGACGATTTCTGTCTATGCATTCCACAGCGGTATGATATGCATTTATCTCTTTTAACGGTGCCAACAATGTGTCCATAAATCCTACCATTCCATACATTATGATATTTATAGTAAACGACAAAAGGTATTTACCCTGACAGATGTCATACGGACTGCCCATCGAGTCTCTTTTAATTAAATCGATTCATCGCCGTATCCACACCCTCATTCATAATCGCCACACATGCTTCTGCAGCTTTTCCTAATGCCTCTCTGATCACCGGCTCTTCTTCCTTTGGAAATCTTCCTAAAACATAATCTACCAGATCCCAGCCCTTAGGCTTTTCGCCAACACCGATACGAACCCGCGCAAACTCCTGTCCGCCCAAATGGGAAATGATATTTTTGATTCCATTATGCCCGCCGGCACTGCCTTTCGGACGAATCCTAAGTTTCCCCGGAGGAAGATTAATGTCGTCATATAAAACAATCAATTCCTCCGCAGGATCAATCTTATAATAATCCACTAATTCCCTGACACTTTCACCACTGAGATTCATATAGGTCTGCGGCATCGCAAGAATCACTTTATTCCCGGCGATCACCCCTTTCCCAATGAGTGCCTTATGCTTTTTCGTATCCACGGAAATCCCATAAGCATCTGCAAGCCCTACGATTGCAGAAAACCCGATATTATGCCTGGTTCCCGCATACCTGCTTTCCGGATTTCCAAGTCCAACAATGATATACATAACTATCCCCTCGTAAAATTCGTTAAAAATGTCCCTTTGTCTTATCACCCATATGTACCGTTCCACCCTTATAGCTTGCCAGAAGGTCGTGGTCTACGACATGCCTGTTATCCATCGTCTTCATGATATCCTTCACCTGAAGTTCCTCTGCCACATGCTTGTCGCCCAGATTGATCACCTGATTATCCCTAAAGGAAAGCACAAACGGTTGTAAAATATCGGTCGGTCCCTCTGCAATGACCAAACCCTTATCCCCGTTGCTAAGCTCAATGCAGACACCCGGATTCAGGATATTGATACTGCCGACCAATGCCTGTACGACCTCCTGGTCAAAATCATTTTCCGGATTTTGAAGATAGCGGAGCGCCGTAATCTCTGAAAGCGGCTCTTCCCCATATTTCATTGCAGTTTTATTATCAAATGCAGACGCTACCTTTAAAACCTCTAATTCCTCGATCCGTTTGTCCGGCTTCGTCTGGTCTGTCTCAATTCCATAGATATCCCTTGTAGCCAGTGTCACAATTCGTTTCACTCCCGGATCCAGGTCATAGCTGCGGTTCAAAAGCTGATATCCCGCAAGATGATAGGTATTTAGCTTTGTGATTTCTTCATCTGTATATTCACTGACAGATTTCTTTCTCATATTCATCGGGATCAGCAGACTTCCCACATCATGCAGAACGCCGGCAACTACAACATCCAGCTGCTTTTTAAAATCAAAATCGAGCTTTTTGGTGATCAGTGCACAGAGAATTGAAGTATTCAGAGCATGCTTATATGCATAGTCCTCCGCACTTCTTAAATTCTGGACAAAATTAATCTTATGATACAGGGTTCCGAATTTTTTAATAATCTGATTTGCAAAAGGATAGAGACCTTTCGGTTCTTTCTGATCCTTTACCTCATCCAAAACTTCCTTGATCGTAAAGATCGCCATCGCCTGAAAACGCTCAAATTCAATATCGTCCTCTGTCATTGGCGGTACAGGCTCAGCCGGTTCCAGAATATAAACACCGATCAGTCCGAAATTCTGGATACTGATAATACCCTGATTCGTCAGCTTTGAATTTCTTTCATAGAGCATAACCCCATTCTTATTATAGATAGGTTTTGCCAGTCTCATTCCTGTTTTTAGCTCATCTGCCTTTACAAATAACATAATGTTTCCTCCCTCCTATGATTCCTTTGCCATCCCGCTTGTAACACGGTTATAAAGCTCCAGTGCCGCATTATATCCCATTCCTTTCTGTCTGTGATTGACTGCCGCCGATTCACAGATGATCGCAATATTTCTTCCCGGACGGATCGGAATAGAATGACATACCACTTTGTTACCCAAAAACTCAATATACTGCTCCTCTAACCCCAGACGATCATATTGCTGCTCTTTATCATACTCCTCTAACTTAATGACCAGGCTGATCTCCTGCTCATCCTTCACACTCTCCACGCCAAACAAAGATCTTGCATCAATGATGCCTATGCCGCGAAGCTCAATGAAATGCCTTGTAATATCCGGTGCGCGTCCAACCAGGGAACGGTCACTGATCCTTTTGATCTCCACCACATCATCGGATACCAGGCGATGTCCGCGGTGAATCAGTTCAATCGCCACCTCGGATTTACCGATTCCGCTCTCTCCCATGATAAGAACTCCCTCACCGAAAATATCCACAAGCACCCCGTGAACCGTACATCTCGGTGCAAGTTCTGCATTCAGCCACTGGATCACCTCTGCCATAAAAGTAGAAGTCGGCTTGTCTGTCCTTAAAAGCGGAACCTGACACTTCTCAGCCACCCGAATCACCTCATCCGGGATTGCAATATCCCGACAGTAGATGATGCATGGCGGCTTCGGTGCTTCTTCACTCCCCGACATGATCCGCTCTAACATCGTCACACTATAGTCAATTCCCTTCTGCTCCATGTAAGTATTTTCCACATGCCCGATGAGCTGAATCCTGCCCGAATCAAAATAATCAAAAAATCCCGCAAGCTGCAGCGCAGGCCGGTTTATCTCCGCCTGTGTCAGAAAAATATTCTCTACAGAGACTTCCTTTGTACATGTTTCTAATTTCAGACTTTCAATCAGCTTATCAAGGCTTACTTTATATACGCTGCTTTTTGGCATAAATTCCTCCCATCATTTCATTTTTTCATTCTCTTTATTTCGAAAAAAACGGTAGACACTCTCAGCCGCTTTTTCATTCATTTCCTCCGGAACCATAAGCTCCTCTACCGTTGCCTCCCTGATTTTTTCTAAGGATTTAAAATACCGCATCAGGGCCTTTCTCCTTTTTTCGCCGATTCCCGGAATATCCTCCAGGATCGATCTGACCTGAGCCTTGCTTCTAAGCGAACGGTGATACTCAATCGCAAAGCGGTGTACCTCATCCTGGATCCTGGTCATCAGATAAAACCCCTCACTGTGAAGCTCGACAGGTATTTCCTCATCCTTAAAATAAAGACCTCTGGTTCTGTGCCTGTCATCCTTCACCATTCCGCAGACCGGAATATCAATCTGCAGTTCACTGAGCACCTGCTCTGCAACATGCACCTGTCCCTTTCCGCCATCCATCATGATCAGATCCGGAAATCTGGTAAAGCTGCCAAGCTCTTCATTCCATTCCTTTTCCTCTAATGCTTTTTTTTCCTCTAAGCCATGACGAAATCTCCTCGTCAAAACCTCCTGCATACTGGCATAATCATCCGGTCCCTGTACGGTTTTAATTCGAAATTTTCTATAATCACTCTTTTTTGGCTTTCCGTCTTCGAAAACCACCATGGAACCGACCGACTGAAACCCGTTGATATTTGAAATATCATAGGATTCGATGCGCGAAACGCCGGATAACCCGATCCAACCGCAGATTTCCTTCATGGCACCTGCCGTCCGCTGTTCTTCTCTCTTTATCTTCTCACTATCCTGTGTCAGCACCAGTGCCGCATTTTTGTGAGCCAGCTCCATCAGGCGCTCCTTCTGTCCTTTTTTCGGCACGAGAACACTTACCCTGCCGCCGCGCTTGCCGCTCAGCCATTCCCCGATTAATGCAGAATCCTGTATTTCATATTCTACCATGATTTCACGCGGAATAAAAGGTGTTCCTGCATAAAATTGTTTTACAAAGGATTGCAGGATTTCCGGGGGTTCCTCACCATCTACACCGTTCAGATGAAAATGATCCCTACCGATCAGTTTTCCCTCTCTGACAAAAAAGACCTGCACCACTGCCTCATCTCCTGCCACGGCTGCCGCAATAATATCTCTGTCCACGCCGCCGAAATCCGTGACCTTCTGTCTGATCTCCACCTTTTTCACACTGTCGATCAAGTCCCTATAAGCCGCCGCATCTTCAAATTCCATCTTTTCCGATGCGGTCTGCATCTTTTCCGTCAAAACCTGAATGACTTCTTTATAGTCTCCCTCCAAAAGCTTCATTGCTTTATTGAAATTCTCCCGGTACTCCTCCTTTGATATCATCGCCTGACAGGGAGCGTCACATTGCTTGATATGATAATTCAGACATGGTCTGACTTTTCCGGTATCTCTCGGAAGCACCCGGTTACAGGTTCGTATGTGATAGACCTTCTGCGCCATTTCAATCGCATTATGCGCTGTTGCGGGACTCGTAAACGGTCCGAAATATCTCGAACGATCCCTTTTTTCCTCCCTGCTGTAGATCAGTCTCGGAAAATCCTCATAGACCGTAGCCTTCACAAAGGGATAGGTCTTGTCGTCCTTTAACATCGTATTGTACTTCGGCATATGCTCCTTGATCAGATTATTCTCAAGAACCAGTGCCTCAACCTCGGAATCCGTGATAATATACTCAAAATGATCGATCTGCGAGATCATTTTCTGAATTTTGGGAGAAACGCGTCTGCTGGACTGAAAATACTGTCTGACACGGTTTTTCAGACTGATTGCCTTCCCCACATAGATGATCGCATCCCTTTTATCATGCATCAGATATACGCCGGGCTTCGCCGGCAGCTTCTTCAATTCTTCCTCCAGATCAAACAATACGATTTCCTCCCCCAAACAAAATGTCCGAAAGTAACTCCCATCTTTGTCAACCATTATAACACGCACAGGAAAAAAAGACAAAAGAAATTATCTGTTCCTTCCAATTTTTAAATATCCGCTATCCATGTCCAAAACAAACAGGGAGAAGCCGTTCATTCGCTTCTCCCTGTTTTCCTTCCGCCAATCTTATAATCACACAATACCCAGGAATAACCGGTATCTTCTTCCAGCCATTCTTCCTCAGAAACATTTTCATAATTATGCACATTGACCAGACCAAGATATTTTGTGAAATACCTATACCTTCTGTCACCATTTATTTCACTGTAAATCACCTCAGAAGTAAAATCGGTTTTATTCGTTTTATAAATATTCAATTCTCCTATATTAAAATATGATTTTTAATAAAGCTTCCTCCATATACTTTAATAATAACACACTTTATCACTTGCTCCAATATACAATTTTTCTGTTTTATCATACAAATGTCCATGCTTTTGGGACATAACACAAATTTGCTGTTTTTGCAAATTTGAAGAATAAAGTCGCTTACGACTTTATTTTATCATCAATTTGTCCATGTTTTTTTGCATATCTAAAATTGCTTGGACTTATCCGGATTTTTTCTTGTTTTTTCCTAAATATACTCTATTGGCAATGCCACAAGATTTTCCCGTAAATATATTTTTTTATCCACCATACAAAGAATCACTCCCGTTCCCCGCTTCTTATCTGCCACTTTATCTAACACAACATTCGTGTCTCCCATATCTGCCCTGGGATTTCCGGTCATTTTAATTTCAATCGGGTACAAAACACCATTCTCTTCAAGGATCAGATCAATTTCATTATCTCTGGACTTATTTTTATCCTTTCCCCGGTAATAATATATATGAAAACGATAATCTAAGCCCTCATTTGAATATGACTTTAAAATTTCCGATACAATAAATGTCTCAAACATATTCCCGGCTACAGCACTGACTTTTAATGCTTCCGGCGTCAGCCATCTGGTTAAATAACAGGCTAAGCCGGTATCGCGAAAATAGATCTTCGGGGATCGTATTGTCCTTTTTAATACACTTGCGCTGTACGGCTGCAGCAAATAAATAATACCGGTTCTTTCTAAGATGGAAATCCATTTTTTTATCGTAGGCTCACTGACCTCCACATCATTTGCAATATTTGCATAATTTAGAATTTCACCTGTTCTGGCGGCAACTGCTGTCAAAAATTTCATAAAAGTAACACTGTCACTGGCAATCAATTCATGAATATCTCTTTCCAAATAAGTGTTTACATAAGAAGAATAATAATCCTGCCAGTCACGATCTAAATCATATAATTCCGGATAAGCACCTCTGTGAATCACACTCCATATATCCGTATACGGCTTTAGCATTTTTTCTCTCGCTGCAATATAGGCTTCCGTAGGAATAAAATGAGCACGATAGTCTATCCCGAAAATCTCCCTAAGCGATAATCCTGCAAGCTCCGTAACCGATATTCTTCCTGCCAGAGATTCGCTGATTCCTTTCATAAGCTCTAACTTTTGAGAGCCTGATAAAAGAAACAGGCCCCGCTCATCGCTCGAATCTACTTTGAGCTTAATTTCTTCTAAAATACTGTTTTCCTTTTGTACTTCATCAATAAAAAGCGGACAAGGGTTGTTCAAAAAAAATAAGTTTGGTTCCTCTTTCGCCTGCAGCCTCGCAAATTTATCATCAAAGGATACTTTATGATAATGCGGGAATATATGTGTAAGCAATGTAGATTTTCCAACCTGACGCGCCCCTGTAAGCAAAAGGCACTTACTATGATTTATTCTGTTTTTGATTACATTCGTAATTGTTCTTTCAATATAATTCAAGAAATCGCCTCCTGACCAATCTAAATTCTGACTTTATTTTAGTCGCTGCAATATAAAAAGTCAAGCCCGACTAATCTTTTCTTAGTATTTACTTTTTGTTTGTTTTGTGTTATAAACATTTCCGGAGGAATCAGCAATCCAATGAAAGGAAAACATTATGCTCCCGGATTACAATTATCACACACACACCAGGCGCTGTAAGCATGCTTTCGGCGAGGACAGGGAATATATCGAAGCTGCGATTAAGGCAGGTCTTAAAATCCTTGGCTTTTCTGACCACTGCCCATGGGTGTTTCCGGAAGGCTTCGTGTCCGGCATGCGCATGAGCCCTGCCGAGGTTGACGACTATTTTCATTCGTTAGAAAGCCTTCGTAAAGAATACGAAAAGGATATTAAAATCTTCATCGGCTTTGAATCCGAATACATTCCTGATTTCATGGAGGCGCAGGACAAATTTTTACAGGATTATCCGCTTGACTATATGATTTTAGGTCAGCATTTCCTAAACCACGAATACGATTCTCCCTATGCCGGCACACAGACCGCAGACGAAGCCGCGTTAAAAAGATATGTCGATTTAGTCATAGAGGGACTGAGCTCCGGCAGGTATCTCTACCTCGCCCATCCGGATTTGATGAACTATATCGGTCCGTCAGAAATCTATGAGAAACATATGACAAGACTCTGTAAATATTTAAAGGAAAATGAAATCCCTGCCGAAATCAATATGCTTGGAGCAGGAGACGGCAGAAACTATCCTTCTGAGCCGTTTTTATCAATAGCAAAAAAAGCCGGCTGCACATGCATCGTGGGAATCGACGCACATACACCGGCAAGCCTCACTCATAATCGTGGCAGGCAGCTTGTAAAAGACCTTATTCAGAAGTATTCTCTTCCTCTTGCCCCTCCGCTTTTGTCATAAATTTCTCTACAATCTTTGCAACACCGTCATTGTCATTCGTCTCTGTCACGACATCTGCCGCCTCCTTGACGGACTTTTGTGCATTCCCCATTGCTACCGCAAGTCCCGCCCGCTTTAACATCGGCAGGTCGTTATAGCTGTCACCGATGCAGATTACCTTTTCCTTCTTGATATCCAGATGCTTGATCAGCTTATCGACGGCAACTCCCTTGTCGGTATACTTTGGAAGCACCTCGACATAATACGGATCCGAGCGGAAGATATTCAGGCGGTTTCCAAACCTCTCCTGCATGATTTTCTCGACCTCCGGCATCCGCTCGATTTCGCCGACCAGCAGGAACTTATTGACCGAAAAGTTTAACTCCTTTAGAAAATGCGAAGTCTCCCTGAGTGTCACATCACACGCCTTTGCATCACTCTCAATATAGTGGTTCACCCCGTTTCCGGACAGAACCTCCTTTTTCACATCATTGAACACACAAATACCGACACCAAGCTCCTTGGCCGCATGATAAACCGGCGCGAACATCTCCTCCGGAAGCGTCTGGTTATAGACACATTCTCCTGTTTTACAATTGATGACAGTCGTGCCGTTATATGCGATCACATAACCGCCGAAATCCTCCAAGGCGATTTCTCTCGCTGTACGCCGGATTCCTGCAATCGAGCGTCCGGAAGCGATTGCTACCTTTTTTCCTCTCTTCTGCGCATCGATCAGGCACTTTTTCGTATACTCGCTGATCTTCTTATCCGAGCCAACCAGAGTGCCGTCAATATCTAAGATCAGCGCATCGTAATGATCGCCCTCCGGTTCCTCAATTCCCTTGATTTTTCTGTATATCTTCATAAATTCTTTTCCTGTGATCGTCTCATGTTCAATCAGAAATTCCGACAGCTTATCCAAAACATCTCTGTTTCCTTCGAGATATTCCTTCGCCTTTTCATAGCATTCCTTCAGGATACGCATGACCTCTTTGTCAATCTCTGCCTCTGTCGCATCACCACAGTTCATTACCGTCCTGCCATCGAGATATTTATTTTCCACAGACTCCAACCCGATCAGTCCGAATTTCTCCGACATGCCGTACTGTGTCACCATGGATTTTGCCAGCGAAGTCGCCTTTTCAATGTCATTGGAGGCCCCTGTTGTGATCGAATGAAACACTAACTCCTCTGCAGCACGCCCGCCAAACAAGGTTACGATCCTCGTTATGATCTCTTCCTTGCTCATCAGATATTTTTCTTCCTCCGGCACCTGCATAACATAGCCAAGAGAGCCCATTGTTCTCGGCACAATCGTAATCTTCTGAACAGGCTCCGCATTTTTCTGAAGCGCCGTCACCAGAGCATGACCAACCTCATGATATGCGACGATCTTTTTCTCCTTCTTACTTAAAATCCTGTCTTTTTTCTCTTTTCCTGCGATCACCACCTCAACCGCTTCAAACAAGTCTCTCTGGCTGACCGCCTTTCTTCCGCTCCTTGCCGCCATGATCGCAGCCTCATTGATCATATTGGCAAGGTCTGCACCTACCGCGCCGCTTGTCGCCAATGCAATCGCATCAAAATCTACGGACTCATCCATCAAAACATCCTGTGCATGTACTTTCAGCACATCAACTCGCCCTTTCAGATCCGGTTTTTCTACAATGATGCGTCTGTCAAACCGTCCCGGTCTTAAAAGCGCCTTATCCAGTACCTCCGGCCGGTTTGTCGCACCAAGTACGACAAGCCCCTTCGAGCTGTCAAAACCGTCCATTTCCGACAAAAGCTGATTCAAGGTCTGCTCCCGTTCATCATTTCCGCCACCGTAACGACTGTCACGGCTCTTTCCGATTGCATCAATCTCATCAATAAAAATGATACACGGTGCCATTGACTGCGCCTGCTTAAAAAGATCCCTTACCCTGGAAGCACCGACACCGACAAACATCTCGACAAAGTCTGAGCCGGAAAGCGAGAAAAACGGGACATTTGCCTCCCCTGCCACCGCTTTTGCAAGCAGCGTTTTACCGGTTCCCGGCGGTCCTACTAACAATGCTCCCTTAGGAAGTCTGGCGCCGATTTCCGTATATTTCTGCGGATTATGAAGAAAGTCCACTAATTCGTACAGCGAATCCATTGCTTCCTCCTGTCCGGCTACATCCTTGAACAGCACGCCCGTTTCCTTCTGTACATACATCTTCGCGGTACTTCTTCCGACTCCCATTAATCCGCCGCCGTTTTTCGTCATCATGCGAAACAGGAAGAAAAGCCCGCCCCATAAAATGATGATCGGCAGCAAGGTCGTGATCAGTGTATAGCCAAGTCCCGCCTGTCCGTCAGAAGTATCCCTTGAAAATGTCACGCCTGCCTGCTCTAATCTTGACACTAACTGCACGTCCATCGTAATCAGACCTGTTGTATAAGTGACCGGATAGACCTCATTATCCTGCGTCTTTGGTGTGATCTGGATTTCAGAAGACTTTAACACTACAGATTCAATCTGGTTACTATTTAGCATCTTTAAAAACTCATCATAAGTAATCTCTTTATTACTTGCCTTTCGAATCTGGCTGCTCATAAAAGAGAATAAAAGGAAAACCAAAAGTGCTGCCACCAGACAGATAATAATCGGTTTTCTGTTATTCGTATCATTACCGTTTCTGTTATTATCCAAAATGCTTCCTCCTTACTTTTCCTTATTCTACCCCAAATCTGTTATTCTTAGTATAACGACTGTGAATAATAACCCCTGTCAGAGACAAAAGGTACTTTCTAATTGCCGCCGTTTAAAATCTCGCTCATATCACTGATCATTTCCTCATCCTTTAAGCGGAATAAAAATTCCACACGCCTTGATGCAGCCGAATCCTCACTTCCGTCCTTCTTTAACACGGGACTGCTATAGGATTTTCCGTTTGCCGTAATGCTGTTTCTGAGATTTGAAATTTGTTTCGATGATAAAATGCTCTGTGTGTCATCCAGACAAAATTTTGATACGGAAAGTGCTCTTTTCTGCGACAGCTCCAGATTATAAATATAATCTCCCTGAGAATCCGTATGTCCTTCTATAATGATTTCCGAAACATATTCTTTAAATTCCTTATCCGTCAAAACTCCGATATATTTTGGCAGGAACTTCCGAAGAAGCTCTTTTCCGCTTTCCTTTAATTCAAATGCGCCGGAATCAAACAAAATACTCGAATCTAATGCAATCGAGCCTGTTTTCGGATCTACCTTTACACTTAATTCCGAGCCCTCAAATTCCTTTTTTAAGGCCTCGATCAGCTCCGTCCGGATTCCGATCAGCTTATCTAATTCCTCCTGCTGCTCCTCCAGCTTCTTCTCCTGTTCCTTTACGATTTCCTGCTCCTTGACAAGCTCTTTTTCCTTTGCCTCATACTGCGTCTGTGACTGCAGCATTGTAAAAGAAATAATTAATACAAAAATCAGCAAAAGAGCCGCCATCATATCCGAATAAGACAGCCAATAGCTTGTCTCCTCTTCCTCGCGCCTGCGATGTCTGTTCATGTCCTACCTCCAAGAATGCACATGCGAAACTATTATCTTACTCTTTCTATTTCAAGAAAAAATCATTC
>CADBMH010000150.1 GCA_902795705.1 uncultured Lachnospiraceae bacterium
GCATAAAATATAAAAACAGACTGTTAGAAAAACATCGGTACTTACATGCTGTCTTTTAGCATGTTATGTACCGCTATGTTTTTCTTCTTGTAGCTCGCTGAAAGCGAGCTATTGTGCGAGACGTGTCTGTGTTATATTTATGCAATATATACAACAGGCAAAGATAAAATATGAGTTTCGCAATTACCTATACTAATCCTGCAAAGCATCAAATTTACATAATTGTTTACAGACACCACAGCCGACGCAGAGCGTATTGTCGATCATGGCTTTTCCTTCCTTGATGCTGATCGCCGGGCAGCCGAGCTTCATACATGCTTTACAGCCGACACATTTTTCACGCTCTACATGAAGAGGCGGATTGTGCTTTACATATTTTAAGAGTGCGCAAGGCCGTCTGCTGATGATCACAGATGGTTCTTTCACAGACAGTTCTTCCTTGATCACACGGTCACATTCTTCTAAGTTATATGGATCAATGACGGTCACGCGCTCAAAGCCCATTGCGCGGCATAAGCTCTCCAGGTCGATTTTTCCTGCAGGATCTCCTTTGATATTATAGCCGGTGGTCGGATTCTGCTGATGTCCGGTCATACCGGTAATGGAATTATCAAGGATAATGACGGTGGAATTGCTCTGGTTATAGGCGATATTGGCAAGTCCGGTCATGCCCGAATGCATAAAGGTGGAATCTCCGATCACAGCAACCGTCTTTCCTTCGGATTCTTCTGCGAGTGCCTTATTAAAGCCGTGGATCGCACTGACTGAAGCACCCATGCAGAGTGTCATTTCCATCGCACTTAACGGTGCGACGGCACCGAGTGTATAGCAGCCGATATCACCAAGGACGGTGCACTTATTTTTGGACAGTGTATAGAAAAGCCCTCTATGCGGACATCCGGCACACATTACCGGCGGGCGCATCGGCATCTGTTCGTCTAATGATCTGGATTTCGGAAGCTCTACGCCCAGCTTTTCAGCGATCATATTCTGGGAATATTCTCCCTCCATCGGCAGCAGATCTTTTCCTTCTACGGTAAGACCTAACTGTTTGCAGTGGTTTTCAATGATTGGATCAAGCTCCTCAATGATTACTAACCGGTCTACCTTTTCGGCAAAATCCAGGATCAGCTTTTTTGGCAGCGGATTGACCATACCGAGTTTTAAGATAGAAGCTTTATCACCGAATACTTCCTTTGCATATTGATAGCTTGTAGAGGAGGTGATGATCCCAAGCCTGGTATCTCCCATCTCCACGCGGTTAAAATCACAGGTTTCTGCGTATTGTGCAAGCTTTCTGGTTCTCTCTTCTACGAATGGATGACGGCGGATTGCATTTCCCGGCATCATGACATATTTTGCAATATTTTTTTCGTAAGCCTTCGGCTCCGGCATCATTCTGTCATGGATTTCCACCAGACTTTGGGAATGTGCCACGCGGGTACACATTTTTACAATGACCGGTGTGTCAAATTCTTCGGAAAGCTCATAGGCTTTTTTGACAAAGGAACAGGCTTCCTCAGAGTCGGAAGGCTCTAACATCGGCACCTTTGATGCAATCGCGTGATGTCTCGAATCCTGTTCGTTCTGTGAGGAATGCATGCCTGCATCATCTGCCACACAGATGACCATACCGGCATTGACACCTGTATAAGAGCAGGTATATAAGGGATCTGCCGCTACATTTAATCCTACATGCTTCATACCGCAAAAGCTTCTCTTGCCTGCCAGACAGGCACCGAATGCGACTTCCATTGCCACCTTTTCGTTTGGGGCCCATTCGCAGTAGATTTCATCGTATTTTGCCGCTTCCTCGGTCACTTCCGTACTCGGCGTTCCGGGATAGCTTGAAACGACAGAGCATCCGGCCTCATACAGACCTCTGGCAAACGCTTTATTGCCCAGTAATAATTCTTTCATGGTTTGTCTCTACCTCCAGGTTTCTTTTCTATGAATTTTTAAGCTGCTGTTCACTTCCAAAGGCAGCTTTTGTTTATTCCGAACATTCCTATTTTAACAGGGAAGCAGGAGGTTTGTCAATTGGTGGAGAAAAGAGTGAGCACGAAGTGCGGGACTTTAAGTGAAAAAAGTGACTGTAAATGGCAGCGGAAGAGTCCCGGTAAAGTAAAAACTTGGCAAAAGGATTGAATTTTTTGTAATATGGCGGTAAAATAAAAAAATACGAATGAGAGAAGAACAGGCTGTAAATTGATATGAAAGTGAAGGAGGAGAAGCATGATTTGGAATGAAACAAAGGAATGTATGTCGCGGGATGAGATTGAGACATTACAGAGCAAACGGTTGGTAAAGGTAGTAGACCGTGTATATCACAATGTGGAATATTACCGGAAAAAGATGCAGGAGTTAGGACTGGAGCCGGGAGATATTCATGGTATTGAAGATCTGCACAGACTCCCGTTTACAACCTATGAGGATCTGAATGCGACCTATCCGTTCGGACTGGCTGCAGTCCCGAATTCGGAGCTTGTGCGCTTACAGGCATCCAGTGGAACGACCGGAAAGCCAAAGATCGCTGTTTATACGAGACGGGATATTGATATCTGGTCCGAATGTGCTGCCAGATGTATGACGATGGCAGGAATCACCAGAGATGATATTATCCAGGTCGGATATGGCTACGGTCTTTTTACCGGAGGGCTTGGGGCGCATTATGGTGCAGAATATCTCGGAGCTTTAGTCATACCGATGTCAACCGGAAATACGCAGAAGCTTGTGACCATGATGGTGGACTGTGAGGCAACGGCAATTGCATGTACTCCGTCGTATCTCCTTCATGTGGCAGAGACGCTCAGAGATCAGGGCCTGCTTGATAAAATTAAACTTCGTGTGGCACTTTGCGGAGCAGAGCCGTGGACAGATAATATGAGAAATCAGGTTGAGGAGATGCTTCATATTAAAGCGCATGATATTTATGGACTGACAGAGATCTTAGGACCGGGTGTGGCAACAGATTGTGACCATCATACGGGACTCCACATTTGGGAGGATCATTTCCTGCCGGAGATCATTCATCCGGAAACCGGCGAACAGTTAGGCGACGGTGAGGGCGGCGAGCTTGTCATTACGACATTGACGAAGGAAGGAATGCCGCTTTTAAGATACAGGACAAAGGACCTGACTTCTTTAGATAAGAGCCGTTGCGAATGCGGCCGCACGATGGCAAGGATTCAGAGGTTTAAGGGAAGAACAGATGACATGCTGATCATCCGCGGCGTGAATGTATTCCCGTCACAGGTGGAAGCAGCGCTTCTTACGATCGACGGGACGACACCTCATTATATGATGGTAGTGGATCGTGTCAATAATGAGGATACACTTGAGGTTCAGGTAGAAGTAGAAGAAAGATTCTTCTCAGATGAGATCAGGGGCTTAGAGGAATTAAGCCGAAAGATTGCAAAGACCTTAAAGCTTGCAATCGGCCTGAATGCGAAGATCAAGCTTGTAGAGCCGAATGGTCTGGAGCACAGCGAAGGAAAGACGAAGCATGTGATCGATAAAAGAAAATTGTATTAGTGTGATGTTTTTGGGACATATATTAATTTGTTATATCGGAAGGGAGGAATATTTATGTTTATAAAACAGCTATCTGTTTTTTTGGAGAATAGAAAGGGCAGACTGGATGAGGTGCTTACGATTTTAAAGAATCATGATATCAATATTATTTCGGCAAGCCTTGCAGATTCATCAGAATTTGGTCTTTTACGTCTTCTGGTGAATGATACCGAAAAGGCAAAAATGGTTTTGAAAGAATCCGGATTTATGGCAAAGACAAATGATATCATTGCGATTGTAATCCCGCATAAGGTGGGAAGTCTGGTAGAGGTTTTGAGCCTGATTGACAAGGCGGATATCAATATTGAATATATGTACGGACTTTCGACGGAATCAGACGGGGCTGCGATTGCAATCAAAACATCTGATTTAGATGCCACGGTCAGGGCGTTGGAGTCGATACATCCGAAATATTATACACAAGAGGAAATGAGATAATAAATGAATTTTCGCGGAAATTCCGGTACATCATAAATTTAACATAAAAAGAATTAATTTCTGATGTACCAGTATATCAGAAAGGGACATTTGAACTATGTCTGCCTACATGTTAAAAGATTATCTGTTAGAAGAATATGGAAGAAAATTGTATAAAATTTCCATAGATGCCGGTTTTTCCTGCCCGAACCGGGACGGCACCTGCGGAGTCGGAGGATGCATTTTTTGCTCCGGGGGCGGATCCGGAGACTTCGCAGAGCAGCTTGCACAGAATGGGTTCGATGCCTGTATTGAAAGAGGAAAGGGGCGGATAGAAAGAAAATTCCATCCGTCCTTTGCCGGTTCTAATTATATTGCATATTTTCAGGCATTTACGGGAACATATGCCCCGATAGAAAAGCTGGAAGAACTGTACGAAAAAGCGGTCAAGCATCCGGATGTTGCGGTACTGTCTATTGCTACAAGACCGGATTGCCTGAGTGATGAGGTAATATCTCTTTTGAAGCGGTTAAACGAGAGGAAACCGGTCTGGGTAGAATTAGGCCTGCAGACGATGCACGATAAGGAGGCAGAATTTTTGAACCGCTGTTATCCGACCAGAGTGTATGATGACGCTGTTCTAAGGCTTAGGGAGGCAGGAATTAAGGTTGTGACACATGTGATCCTTTTTCTGCCGCATGAGACAAAGGAGGAGATGAAGCAGACGGTGCTTCATGTGGTTCAGAGCGGTTCATGGGGGATTAAGCTGCAGCTTTTGTATATTTTAAAGGGAACGAGATTAGAGCAGATTTATAGGGATCAGCCGTTTTTCGTTCCGGCTTTGGAGGAATATGTAGAGTTTTTGGGAGAACTACTGTCCTTATTACCGGACAATATGGTGATTCACAGACTGACCGGAGATGCGCCGAAAAAATTGTTGATCGAACCGAAGTGGAGTGCAGATAAGAAACGGGTATTGAATGCAATAGCAAAAATAAAATCGTCCCACTGATTTTAGTGGGACGATTCTTCAGTTTCCGGTTCTTCATCTCTTTGTGCTTCTTCTAATCTTTTTGCTAAGTATAAAATACATTCTAAGTTCACCCGGTTAAGCTGAGAAAGTTTAATCCGTACCTGATTATACAGTAATTCCCTGTCACTCTCATGTTTGCGCGGCGGATAGAAAAGAGAGTTTGCGTCAATGTTTAATGTCTGAATAATTTTTGTCAGGTTATCAATACTCGGATAACACTCACCGCGTTCAATCTGTCCTAAGAAGCCGGGAGTCAGATCAACTAATTCCGCTAACTGTTCTTGTGTATAGTGATTCTGTTTTCGATATTTGCGAAGTAATTCGCCGAAGGTTAAGGTTTCTACTCCGTTCATAAGCACTCTCTCTTTCCTATAGTATTTCTGATTATTATATATAGACATCCTGTCATTATGAAGACATGTCGCCTATTGTTTCGCTATAGAAATACTATCAAAGAAAATAGAAGAATATATGAAGATATTATCAGAGAAGGGGCAGGAAGATATAAGAAGAAAAATATCGGATTATTATATTCATACAATTTTCAATGCTTCCCAAATGAATTCTTGTTAAAGACGAAGTAACATGATATGATGTTAGTATCATTTACAAAAGACCTTGCCCTTGTATCGAAATGCACGGATCGGGATTTCGGATTTATATCTATTTAACTATAAAAACAACTTTTTAGATTATGAAAGGAAATGAAAACTATGATAAAAATATTATTTATCTGTCACGGGAATATCTGAACAGAAGTTTGTGAAGGCAGATAAATAAGCGGTTTGCAGGAATAGAAGAATTTATTTACTTCAAATTTACTTCAATTTTTGGAAAAGAAATGCTAAGTTAGGCAAGGTTTTGGTGTGGTAATTTCTAGTTTATGTATTAAAATTTTTTTCATTTAGATGGTATAACGACTTTGTCTGGTTGAGAAATTTTTGTTTTGGGAGTATAATAATGTCAGATTAGGAAAAATACTATCGTTTGACTAGAAAGTGCGGAGAAAGAAGAATTTTGTTTTAAGTTTCGACGAATTTGAAAAAATATTGAGGAGTTGATTTTATGGTAATGACAAATATTGAAATCAGTATTCCGGAAGGTGCAAAAACATATATGATCGATGGGACTTCCGAAAAAATCCGAAATGCTCTTTTGGTATATCCCAGTATTGTACAGAACGATATTTCATATGGGCGTGCGGCTGAATTGTTGGGAATGCGAAAAATGGAACTGATTAAACTTTATGGTAGTATGGGGATCCCTTATTTGGATATGACGGACGAGGAGTTTGAAGAAGAATTAGAAACTATAGACAGATGGAAGAGGAAACAGGCATGATTGTGATTTCTGACACTACACCGATTATTTCATTAATGAAAGCAGATAGATTGGAATTATTACAGAGATTATACCAAAGAGTAGTAATACCGAAAGCAGTTTATGCAGAACTTGTCAGTAATACAGATTTCGAAGAAGAAAAAGAAAAGGTGGCAAACTGTGATTTTATTAGTGTGGAGCAGATTCAAAATCAAGAATCCGTCAAAATTTTAAGAGATAATACAGGCTTGGATTTAGGTGAAAGTGAAGCATTGGTATTGTATGAAGAAAAGAACGCAGATTTGCTTTTGATGGATGAGCATAAGGGTAGAAGTGTAGCTAAGAAAATGGAAGTAGAGCATATCGGAACAGTTGGTATTCTTTTAATGGCATTTGATGAGAAATATCTATTGGCAGAGGAAGTTAGAGATATTCTGAAAATTATGCTTGAAAAAGATATAAGATTGAGTCATAACTTATGCAAAAAAGTTTTAGATTATGTAGGATTAGAGGGTGAAGATATTTAGGTCCGAGTGATTAAAACGAAATGAGCAGCAAGAAATTGCCTATCTAACGCGTCCGGTTTTCACTTAAAATGCAATTATATGTTTTCATATTATCAACCTCCATTCTAGTGTTCTTCAAATTATAATCCCGGCTTTATAACAATTTTTCATAAAATAAGCACTCGCATCCTGCTTTTCTTTTAAGCTCTTTGCATGGTTGTGTCTGTCAACCGCTTCTCTCATGATCTTCAAACTTCCTGTTTTATTTTCAAAATACTTCTAACATAATTATAATTGACCAGACTGGAGTATGGACTTGGGGACGGATTCAACAATCTGTACCCCTCTTAGTCCATACTGGTCAGGTATCAAAAGTAAAAAAGGAATATTACTCATAAGACAATGAAAGAAGATAGACTAAGGAAGATA
>CADBMH010000151.1 GCA_902795705.1 uncultured Lachnospiraceae bacterium
ATGAGCAGCCAAGGGATGCAAGGCATCCCTCGGGCACCACAGGCACCTAAGAGAAAATCAATTTACACACAAATTTGGACTTGACTTATAAGAATGTATCCTCTCCTCATGAAATTTGTACAGTCTGCTATCATACCCCCTATGAGTCAAAGCCTTAACAGAATAAGGTCAAGACCTATTGATTTCAAGAACTTGCAATAGAAATATGATATCATTGAGCCCCATCAGGTCTGTCCATTGTTAACTCATTTTCAAGGGCTTCTTTTTTCTCAGAAAGCTCTTTTATTCTTGCCTTTATTGGTTCAAACTTTTCTTTTATATCTTTTATTTGAGCTGATACTCTTGATGTAAGCTCATCTTGCTGTCTTTCAACTTCTTTCCTGAGCTCATCAAGCTTCACTTGTTTTAAAGCTATCTGCTCATTTATCCCTTTCTTCTGTTTTCCTTTAAACAGGCCCAAGCGTTCACGTTGCCTTGATAAGTCACGAATCTCTTCATCAACCTTGTTCCTTTCTGCTTCAGCTGGAACGTTTTTGTCTCGTAATTCTTTCTCCAAGCTTTTTAGTATGCCCCCATTTTCACCTTCTAATTCTATTAAGCATTTTCTCTGGACTTCGATCTCATTGTTTATCTCTATCAAATCTTCATTCAATTTCTGCTTTTCATCAGAATGTATCTCCCAATATTTCTGTATTCTTTCTTCTTTTTCCCTTTTTTCTTTCTCTCTTATAACTTCTTTCATGCGCTTGCAAAAATCAAGTGCTTCATTTCTCTGGTTTTCAGCTTCACCCGCCGCAGGATATGACTTATACATGTTAATATAGTGCTCTAATGCATCTATCAACTCACTGCTTATTTCTTCAGGGTTCTTAATATTATTAACAATAGTACTTGCAATATTGGATAATGGGATTTCAGTTAATAACAATCCTTTGGCATAAGCCTCGTCCATATCTTGCCGAAGTTTTGTAGCCATTATAAAGTATTCCATTGCGGAATTATTATATGACTGTGCTAAATAAACATTACTCTTCATGCTTGATTTTGAATCTGCCAGTTTTTGATCTGACATCCGATTAAGTCTTGAATACTCTTGCATCTGTGACTCTTTGAAATTATCAAGTGAGGTAAGCATTGCTTTCCCTACACGTTCTGTTTCAGTCAGGATCTCAACACATGCAGCTGAATACTCTTTTTCTGAAATAGTATTATCTCTGAAAATTTTAATCGCCCGACATATTTCTTCTGAGGCTGCCCCTAATTTAGGGGATTTTATACTCGAATTCCAGCTGTCACTTAAAGCCTTATATACTATTGCGCGAGCAAAGTTTGGATCAATATTCAGTATTTCCGAAAACAGTGTATAAGCTCTGTCATTATTGCCCGCTTTATACTCGTTAATAGCATTCGCCATTCTGTTTTCAATCTCTTCTGACCGGTCAATAGAAACTTTTCCTGTTACGTCTACTGTACCCTCAATCATCATTTTTTTTGCTTCTTCAACAGAATACTTGCAACCACAAGTTTTACAAATAAAAACGCCCCCATCTTTGACCAAGTCAGTGCCGCCGCACATTTCACAAACAAGCTGTTTCATCTTAGAATCTCCTTTCTTGATAAGTCTTATCCAAAATCAACGTGATGATCCTTTTGTCTTGAATCAACGCGCTGTGCATGGTTCTTCGTCTCGAGTAGCAGTGTTATTATGATCCATGCAATCGACAGCACAAGACCATTTATGATTAATGTTGTTTTAGCTGAGATTGCATCTATGGCTATTCCTTTAATAACAGACAACAGAAATTGAATAAGTAGATATATCAACGACACCGTCAATACTGGCGCGTTAAAGAAAGTATCTTCTGCAGCCTCTGCTTTTTTTAGTAAGGATCGCCATAAGAAGAGTTGGGATACAAAGGCAACTCCATCAAAGGCCATCACAATGAACAAACTGGTATTATAATGGTCCGGAATGATCAATAGTAAAAATACTGATAACACGAATGCGATAAGCCAGACAAAAAACATCGCCCTTTTGCTTTTTATCAAAGTCATCCCTCCCGTTTTGCTCCGCACTTCGGACAGAATTTGCCGGGTCGTTCAAAAACATACCCACATTTTCGGCACTTGTTCGCTTGCGGAACCGGATGCCCGCATTCATCACAAAATGCCATGCCGGGAATTAATCTTGCTCCACATTCCTCGCAAAACAAATCTGCTCCTTTTTCTACAGAAGAATTGTTAATACCTGTAAATGCATCATTGAACATGCCGCCAACACTACTTCCTACAGCGCCTCCAACGCCAGCCATTACTCCAAGACCTATTCCTGCGCTGCTAAAAGACCCCGCGCCTTCGTTCTGGGCAAGCTGTTCTGCAACATCAAATCCGCGTTCCTGCTGATACGTATATCCTTCAATCTGACGTTTTTGTGCAATACCCTGAGATTCGATAACCATTTTCTGGGTTTCCGTCTGCTGATCAATCACACCAACCTGTTGGCGTATTTTGGCCTCTGCTATATCAGCATATTTTCTAAAATGGAGATCTTTGAACTTCTCATACTGAGCTTCGCCATCCGGCTTAACAATGCGTGTTACAAAGAACCTCTCGAGCGCTATTCCATACTCTGCAAAGTCCGGAATCAGTTTCTCCTTCAATTCATCAGAGAAACTATTTAACTGTTCATCCACCTCAAATATATTAATCTTGTTCGTCTTAAATGTCTGAGCAATATAAGTTTTTACCCTTGACATTAAAAATGCCCTAAAGAAAGATACTAGTTTTTCTCTTCCAAGAAAGCTTTCTGTCCCGACCAGTTTTACCAACAGTTTCCTGGAATCTTCAACTCTCAGACTCATTTCTCCGCCGGCACCTATAGAAATGGGAAATCCATACGTTGGCTCCACGTATTGAACTTTACTATCTGTTCCCCACGGAATAGCCATCTGTTCCACTTTGTTGACAAAGTATACTTCGCAATGAAATGCAGATACTCCGCCCGTCGGGAGGTTGATAATGTGCCGAAGCAAGGGTATATTTTGAGTATCCAGCGTATACCTGCCAGATCCAAACAAATCTAGAGGCTGCCCGTTCAAAAAGAAGATGGCCTCTTGAGATTCATGAACGATCAGCTGAGATGTGGTATTAAAATCCTCTTTGGGATGCTTCCAAACAAAAGTGCTGTTATCGCCTTCGTATTTGATTATTTCAACAATTGCCATTAATTACTTGTCTCCTCTTTAACTTCATATGAAGCAGATATCCCACTGCTTCCGACCTCTATACCCTTAGTTGTGGTCCGTTTATCGTACTTTTTGTTTGAGATAGCATCTTCGTTCATCAACCGCTTTCCCAAATCTGTCACCTTAGGATACGCTGTTCCGTCACTGTTGTCGGCTGATATAAAGGCCCACTCTTCAAGATAAGACATAATAGTCCTTAGTTTCTCGGGATCTGTTGATGGAAAAAACTTGATGTTTGTTCCGTTATTAATAGTATCTAATCGCCGCATCACCTCTGATGCATAGTGTCGTGTACAAGGTGGCTCTGTTGCTTCTTCAGGAATATCCCAAAATCTCTTTTTTTCCGCCAATGGGATCATGTGCTCTCTACACCGTTCTCTTATCCATCTCTCTCCATGATCCCATTTTTTTGCTATTTCAGAAATCCTCATCTGCGCAACATCCTTTTCTCAGACTTTTATCATAAAGTGTAGCTTTTGATAGCTACTCTTACAGGGGAAACTCTACCATAAAATTGCCGTATTTTCAATAAACTGCGGGGTTATCCAACTATGTTTTTATGTAGATAGACAAATAGTGTTAAGATCGATGACTATAATCAAAAGGTACACCTTTTGATAGCATTTATTATTTGAAGC
>CADBMH010000152.1 GCA_902795705.1 uncultured Lachnospiraceae bacterium
ATGGATATCCCTGAGGAGTTAAAGCCGTATGTAAATGACTACCATATCAATGTATTCGAGATTGCGTGGCTTACAGATGAACAGGTGCAGATGTTTCAGAGTGATTTTAAAATTGTGGCAGATTATTTTGTGCAGATGAGAAAGAACAAGTATTATACGCCGTCTGAGGAGACGATCAAGCATGTCGATGAGATTCTGAAAATGATGGCGGTTTTAACAAAGGATCGGAGCTTTGAGGAAGCTCAGAATATGTTCCGGGAGGAGAAAGGAGAGCGGAAAAGTATGGAAACATTTTTATCAAAGGCAATAAGGGAAAGCAAAGCGAAGGGTGAGGAGTTAAAGCTAATCAAACAGGTCTACAAAAAAATGATGAACGGACAGGAGCCGGAGGAGATTGCAGTAGATTTAATGGAGGATTTGAAAGAAATTCAGGAAATATATAGTTTGATAGAGGAAAGCCTGCCGGAGTTTGATGCAGAAAAGGTTTATGAAAGGCTGGAAAAGGGAAAAGAATTGGTATAGCCAAGCTTTCTTTCTGCTTTCGGATATGACAATATTTATCTTTTCGGATACTGTATGAAAAATGAGCAAAGTAGCTGCGCTGCACACTTGTGTGCAAAGGCAGATATTTTGCGAATGCCACATGGAGGCGATAGGCGACATGAAAAAGTATGAACAATTAAAAAAATTATATACGACTCTGGATGGATATATAGATCAATATAATGATTCCGAGGCTATGGTTTCAGGTGCGGCTGCAGATTTTGACCGTTTGTTTGAATTAGCATGGAAGACAATAAAAGAATATTTGCAAAAGGAAAAGATGATGCTCGAAGCGAAATCGGGTTCACCAAAGGATATTATAAAGCTGGCATATAGAGAGGGTATTATTGATCAGGAAATATTATGGATAGATATGTTAGAGGATAGAAATGACGATTCTCATCATTACCGAAAATCTGATGCGATACTATATATTAGTAAAATCCAAGGTAAATATTTGTCAGCGATAAAAGACCTGATTGATTATTTTTCAGATAAGATACCACAGGAGCAGTTGGAAGAAATTGAGATACCTGCAGATATCATAGAATACTGCCGAACCAGGAATCTTTTTTTGATTGATTTTGCAGATGATCTTTGTGAGCGTTATGGGTATGAAAATTATAATCAATTATATAAAAATTGGGATGAAATAAAAAGGGAGCTTTAATTCTTAGATAGCATCGTTATCTGAGACAACTTTTTGCGATATTATCTTTTGAATGACAATATTTGTCCCTGCCTTCGTCTATAATGAAAAAGTAAGAAAAGTAACTTTCTATTTTTCAGTAGACTGGGGGACTTATATGTTACATCCGATTTTTATTTTTGCAGCTATCTTTTATTTACCGTCATGGATATGGTCGTTTGGGGCATTTATCCTTGTTGCGGCTTGCCTTGCTAAGGAATTTGGTCGTAAAGGAGTATTATATTTAAGCGGCATACGGACGCTTGGCTTTCTGATTGCCTTTTTGTTCTTTGTTTTCCGGGCAGACAGATCGGCACTCCCGGTTTCTGAGACAGTGCTGTGGGTGCGCTGGATCAAGGGATATCTTGTGACAGAAGCTGTTTTATGGGCAGCAGGGTTTTTGATTCCTGAGCCTGTGTTCATAGGGGCAAAGGCAGGGAAGAAAGAGGCAGGAGGGAACAGCATATGAAAGGCAGACTGATGCAGGATTTTGAGCAGTATGGACAGGTGGCGGCGTATAAGGATTTTTCTTTCCTTGATTTTGGGGAGCTTCCGAATGTCAAATGTAAAACATCAGGTGGCGAACATTTCTGGGAAGAAGCAGGGTGCAGAAAGAATCTGCGTCTGCAGAAAAATCAGGTTTTTGGACAGTACCGGATTTTGGATGGGGATGGCAGGCGTATTGCATGGGGAAGTGAAGATGTGATGCGGGAAAAGTTTAAAAGGCTGACAAGGACTGATTTTTTAGAACCGGGAGATATTATCGGTGTTTCCAGAGGAATTTATGAGCATTATGCTGTATATGCCGGAGCAGGAACAGTGATTCATTATAACGGGCAGGGTGGAAAGCTGAGTGGTGATGTTACGATTCATAAGGCTGATTTTGAGGAATTTTTGAAATTCGGAAAAAATTATTTTGTCCTTTATTTTGAAGATGAATATCATGCTCCGAAGAAGATTTTCAGGGATACAAAGCCTTTTAGCGGAGACAATCCGGTTATGAACCAGATTGTGTATACAAGGGCAGAACGGATTCATCTCTACACACCGGAGGAGACGATCCGGAGAGCAAAAGAGCGGATTGGAGAGAATGGGTACAATCTGATCGCTAATAATTGTGAGCATTTTGCCCTGTGGTGTAAGACGGGAGTGTCCATGTCCTTTCAGGTACAGCGGGTGGATCTGCAGACGGGGATTTTTGACAGGGTTGTTTCCATGCTTGGGTAAGAGCTGTGTTTTGTAAAGGAGTAAAGTATAAGAAGGAGGGCTCGGATATGTCAATTATCAGAGAAATGAAAAAATGTCCGAAATGTGGAAAAAAATACGACTTTAACCCGGATGTGGGGAATTTCAGATGTCCGCATTGTCATGGATTAGGGAAGCTTCCGCCGAAGAGGGGCGGAGATGTGCTTAAGGATATTTTGAAAGGAAAGAGAGATTAATATAATATGGCTCTTAAGCTGGGGCTGTAAAGCCTTTTAGTGTAGCAAATTCATTATATAAAATCAACTTTACCATTTGACAATTATTTTTAC
>CADBMH010000153.1 GCA_902795705.1 uncultured Lachnospiraceae bacterium
CTGAACATATGACAAAGCGGAAAGGAGCTCGCAGCATGAGCATAAAAATGGATTATAATGAGTCATTAGAATATTTGAGAAATATAGAAGAAGTGCATGGCATGGATTTTTCGATTCTGGAGACGGTGACGCTCTCTGAAAAGATGGGACGGCCGGAGAGAAGATTAAAGATCATTCACATTGCCGGGACAAACGGAAAGGGTTCTGTCAGCGATATGATCTGTCATATGCTCGCTATGTCCGGATATCTGGTCGGAAGATATACTTCACCGGCTGTTTTTTCGTACCGGGAAAGGATTCAGAAGCTGTCAAGGCAGGGAGACGAGATTGCCTGTGTGGATGCTTCTGAAGAAGAGATTGCAGAGAAAATTACTGCACTGAAGGACATTTCGGAGAAAATGAAAGAAGAAGGCGATAAACAGCCGACGGTCTTTGAGATAGAAACGGTTATGGCATTTTCTATTCTTGCAGACTGGGGTGTGGATGTCGCTGTAATCGAAACAGGGCTTGGCGGCAGAATGGATGCGACAAATATTATCGAGCATACGGTGCAGTGTGTGTTTACCTCCATTAGTATGGAGCACCAGAAGTTTCTGGGAGATACGGTGGAGAAGATTGCAAGAGAAAAGTTCGGAATCATCAAAAAGAATGCACAGATCATTTCTTTTTCGGATACGCCTTCCTTTGATGTTTTGGAGGATCAGGCAAAAAGAAAAAAGGCAGATATTTTTACAGTTGCTAAAAGTGAAATAACAGATGTTTCCTATGAGCCTGACAGGACAAGCTTTTCCTATAAAGGAGAAGACTATGTGATTCGTAATCTGGGAGCTTATCAGCCGGAGAATGCCGCGCTTGCGATTGAAAGTGTGCTGCATTTGAAGGATGCCGGATTTGAAAAGATTTCCGGAGAATTGATGAAAAAAGGTCTGGAGAAAAGCTTCTGGCATGGCAGGTTTGAGGTACTTTCAAGAGAGCCTTTCGTTTTGGTGGACGGCGCGCATAATCCGGATGCGGTTGAACGGCTTGTAGAGTCTTTGGAAAAGTATTTTCCGGGAGAAACCTTTGAATTTATCTTTGGCGCATTGTCCGATAAGGATTACCGGAGAGAGATCAGTATTTTACTGCCGTATGCAGAACGGATCTATACCGTGACGGCGCCGTCGGAAAGGGGAATTTCCGCAGATACACTGGAGGATGCGATCGTGCGTACCTGGGAGGCACAGGGAAGGAAGCTGCCTGTTTCGGCTTGTGCTTCGATCTGGGAGGCAATGGATATGAGTATTGAAAATGCAGGTGGAAAGAGGATCGTTGTCTGCGGTTCACTGACGCTGATTTCTGAGGCATATGCTTATATGAAGCAGGGGAAGGATCAGTAAAACGGAGTTTTGAATCAAAAGCGCTTATAAATTTCAGGGATTTATCAATTATGGAATAAGGATAAAGGAGAATTCAGATGCAGATTGGAAACAGAGATTTTGATTTTGATAATGGTCATACCTATGTGATGGGGATTTTGAATGTGACGCCGGATTCCTTTTCGGATGGCGGGAAATTTGAGCAGATTGACGCGGCGCTTTTTCATGTAGAAGAAATGATAAAAGAGGGCGTCGATCTGATTGATATCGGTGGGGAGTCCACGAGACCGGGGTATCAGAAGATTTCCGTATCAGAAGAGATATGCCGGGTGGTGTCCGTTATTGAGGCGGTAAAGAAGCGGTTTAAGATTCCGGTGTCTGTGGATACCTATAAAGCACCTGTGATGGATGCGGCACTTTCGGCAGGAGCTGATCTTGCGAATGATATCTGGGGACTCAGGTATGATTCAGTGTTTGCGGAGGAGGAAAAGGATTCCTCATGGAACTCCGGCACGATGGCAGAGGTAATCGCAAAGTACGAAAAACCGGTCTGTATCATGCATAACCGGAAGGAATCGGTGTATACGGATTTTTTTTCGGATATTTTTTCTGACTTAGAGGAAAGTGTCAGAATCGGTACAGATGCAGGGATAAAAAAGGGACAGATGATCTTAGATCCGGGAATCGGCTTTGCAAAAAGCTATGAGGAAAATTTAAGGGTGCTTGGCAATCTGGAAGCATTTAAAAGTCTTGGATTTCCGCTTCTTTTGGCGACATCGAGAAAATCCGTGATCGGTCTTACATTAGACCTGCCGGTGACGGAAAGAGAGGAAGGGACACTTGTGACAACGGTGCTTGCCGCAGAAAACGGCTGGCAGATGGTGCGTGTGCATGATGTGAAGGGAAGTGTGCGTGCAATCAAAATGGTGGAGAAGATCCGTTCGTATGCAGAAAAATAGGTAATTGCAAAGGGATTCTGAGATAAAGGAATAGGAGCTTTTGGTTTTACAGATTTATATTTGACAGAAAAGAGGGACAAAATTTTAATGAAGTACAGAAAAGACCGGAGTGCGTGAAAAGGTGAAGAAGGCAATCAGGGAAAAGGAGAAGGTCGGCTGTACCGGCTGCAGGTATTGTATGCCCTGTCCGCAGCATATCAAAATAAGGGAAAAGCTAAAGGCTATGAACAGTAAGCAAATATCTTTTGACCTTACAGTCATAATATGCTATGATAATAAATGGTGGCAAAAATGCATATGCACCTGCGGAGGGCAAAGCATATATCATATTGCCCGGATTCGGGACAGGAGAGTTTTGCAGGTAACGGATATATGTACAGTCCGGTCACTCGTTTCACGAGTGTGAAATTTTTTTGGTCATCAAACAAAAGCAGGACAGGGCAACCTGTCCTGCTTTGCTGATAGGAACCATTGAGCTGCAAAAGCAAATAAGATTTGCTTTATTCATTCGCAGCATGGAGGTAAATATGGAAATTATGGATTTATCGGAACAGAATGCGGTCTGGCGGGAGTTTTATGCATATAAAGAAAATCAGGCAAATATGCGAAAAGGAGAGCTTTTGGAGCTGCGTGATTATATAGAGGGAAGGGAATATCTGGCTGTTCTTGCCGGTATCAGGGAGGGGCGGTTTCCCTATCCGGAATGCAGGGAAATCAATAAAAACGGTGTCAATCGAAAGCGCATGGTGTTTGTGTTCCAAAAAGAGGTCAGCTTTCTTTTGAAGCTGATCGCCTGGCTTTTAAAACGGTATGATTATCTGTTCGCGGAAAATCTCTATTCCTTTCGAGAAGGAACCGGAGTGAAAAAGGCAATCTCGCGTGTCAGGAAGGAGACGGACTTTTCAAAAGCCTACTGCTATAAGGCGGATATTCATGATTATTTTAATTCCGTGAATACAGAGGAAATTCTACAGATGCTTCGGAAATTTCTGCCGGAGGAGCCGAGGTTAATCAGACTTTTTCAGATGATGTTTCAAAATCCTTATGTCCGTAAAAACGGACAACTGGTAGAAATGAAAAAGGGAATTATGGCGGGCGTTCCGACCGCGGGATTTTTGGCAGATTTGTATCTAATGGAGTTGGATGAATGGTTTGCGGAAAGGGGCATTTTGTATGCCCGTTATTCGGATGATATCATTGTATTTTCGGAAAGTCCGCAGGAGATTGCAGAATATGAAACAGTGATCAAGGAATTTTTAAAAGAAAAGAAATTAGAACTGAATCCGGAGAAGGAAACACATACCGTGCCCGGAGAGAAGATTGAATTTTTGGGCTTTACATTTTCGGAACACCGGGCAGAGGTTTCCGATATGACGATCAAGAAGATGAAGGACAAGCTAAGGAGAAAGGCAAGGGCGCTTTACCGCTGGAAGTTAAAAAAGCCTGCGGATGATGAGAGGACGGCAAAGGCATTTATCCGGTTTCTGAACAAAAAGTTTTATGATAATCCGGTCAGAGGTGAAATTACATGGTGCCGTTGGTATTTCCCTGTTATCACGGATGATTTGAAGTTAAAAATCTTAGATGAATATGCGGTTCAATGCATCCGCTATCTGTATACGGGAAAGCACGGAAAGAAAAATTATGATTTGAGATATGAGCAAATAAAGGAATTGGGATTTCAAAGCCTGGTAAATCAATACTGGAAATTTAAAAAGGGAAAAAGCTATGGGACAGACAAAAGAGCTGACAGGAAAAGAGAATCAGAAACGAAAAAATATTGCCTTGATCATCGCGATGCTGCAGAGTGATTTTTCTGCATCTTTCGTGGAGGGTGCTGTTAAAGGGGCGGCAGGATATGTGTTGAAAGATTCGACTGTGACTGAACTCAATCAAAAGCTTGCGGATTTTTTCGACTTTTAACAATGAAGGGAGCGAATGAATGTTAAGAAATGTGATTTTGATTATAGCGGCATTTATCCTGATACAGATGGTTATTCTTCTCATCATTCGTATCTTTGCCAGAAGGCTGATGGAAGAAAGGCTTAATCTGCGGTTTTTTACGGCGACGGATATCTATCTGTCAGCACATGATATTGATATTGTCCACGACAGATACAGAAGCATCCGGACGAACAGGGACATAGACAAGGCGATCGGCGAGGGCTGCAAAAGTGCGAAAGAAGCATTATACCATTCTATGGGAAATCTTGCGACGGATGAATACCGGGAAATGATGCAGGATTTTGTCAATCTGGATACATTGGGAGAACGCCTTGGAACGAATAACAATATCATTGCGGAGTACCGCAGCCGGCTGGATAAGTGGTGCCGCGGCAGATTCGTCGTATCGGACCGTTCGCCGCAGGGAGAAGTGACAAGGGTGCTGTGGCTGGTGGAGGATATTGACCGCGAAAAGAGAATCAGAGAGGCAGAAAAAAGGAGAAACGAAGAGCTGCAGGATATTTCGGCAAGGGCGGTCGCGGCGAATGAGGCAAAGTCGGCATTTTTGTCTAATATGTCGCATGAGATACGGACACCGATCAATGCGATTCTGGGAATGAATGAGATGGTTCTCAGGGAATGTCATGATGAGAATATTCTTTCCTATTCGGAGCGGATACAGGCAGCAGGGAGTACCCTTCTTGATATTGTTAATGGTATTTTGGATTTTTCAAAAATTGAGGCCGGCAAGATGGAGATTGTACCGGTGGAGTATGATCTTTCGGCTGTCTTACATGAGCTTGTGGATATGATCCGGACAAAGGCAGATAAAAAAGGACTTGAGCTTAAGACGGAGTTTGACGGTCAGATGCCGAAGCACCTGTTTGGAGACGAGATCAGGATCAGGCAGGTGATTACGAATATCCTGACGAATGCCTGCAAATATACGGAAAAGGGCAGGGTCATTTTTTCTGCAGGCTATGAGAGGATACCGGACGATGCAGAACATATTTTTCTGAATGTTTCCGTCAGGGATACCGGAATAGGCATTAAAAAAGAGGACATGGAAAAATTGTTCTCCGAGTTTGACAGGATCGAGGAAAAACGGAACCGCAGTATAGAAGGAACGGGACTCGGCATGAATATCACACAGAGCCTGCTTGACATGATGGGGAGTACTCTGCATGTACAGAGCGAGTATGGAAAGGGATCGGAGTTTTCGTTTTCATTAAAACAGAAAGTAATCGGGTGGGAGCCTATAGGGAACTGTGAAGACAGTCATAAAAAGAGCAGGGCACCCCGTGAAAAATATAAAGAAAAATTTGTCGCACCGGACGCAAAAATTCTGGTGGTAGATGATATGGAGATGAATCTGGTCGTGTTCGAAAGTCTGTTAAAGCAGACGGAAATACAGATTGAGACGGCAAAAAGCGCTGATGCGGGAATTGCAGCCGCAGCCGGTGAAAAGTTTGATCTGATATTTTTAGATCATATGATGCCGGATAAGGACGGAGTCGAAGCGTTGAAGGAGCTGCACGCGATGCCCGGTCATCCGAATGTTCATACGCCGGTAATCTGCCTTACGGCAAATGCGATTGCCGGTGCGAGGGAAAAGTATCTTTCCATGGGATTTGATGATTATATTACCAAACCGATTAATGCAGAAAAACTGGAAGAACTGCTGCTTAGTTATCTGCCGGAGGAGAAATTGAAGTCCGGAAGAGAAAAGAAACAGCCTGTTACCAGAGAGCAGTCTGCTTCTGAGGAGACAAGGACGGTGTCGGAGAAGTACAGGGAGCTAAAGGAGATTGATGCGGAAACAGGAATCCATAACTGCGGTTCTGCAGAGGCATATCAGTTCGTACTCGACATGTTTTATGATTCCGTAGACGACAGGAGAAAGGAAATCGAGAACTACTATCAGTCCGGAGACCGGGATGCTTATATGGTCAAGGTGCATGCATTAAAGACTTCTGTTCAGATCATCGGGGCAGCAGAGTTTGGCAGCAGGCTGCAGCAGATGGAGGATGCAGGAAAGGAAGGAGATACTGCTTATATCAGAGAGCATCACGGAAATCTGATCGAGGAGCTTGAGGAAATGAAAAACCGGTTAGCCGGTGTCTGCATGGGGAAGACGGAGAAAACAGAGGAAAAGAAGCTTCGGGAAGCCGATGCGGGATTCCTAGACAAATTGTTCAGAAAAGCCTTAGTGGCGGCTGAGATGATGGATATCGGCGCATTGGAAGAGGCTTTGGAGGAAATAGGAGAGTAC
>CADBMH010000154.1 GCA_902795705.1 uncultured Lachnospiraceae bacterium
ACAGATATTGATAATCACGATCAATATACTGTGTATTATTCTTCGGATGTGCATATGAATAATGCTGTGTCGGTGTTAAGGCAATTAAATTCTCCAAATAATCTGCAATACTCGGATAATCAGCAGATGGAAAAATATGATGAATCTGTGTTGCCAGATCTACCAAATGCCTTTCCTCATTTCTAACTTCCGTTTTCCCATCACGATATCTGTCATTAAATTTTCGCAAATTTTTCTTGGCCCGGTTTATCCGATAATCAGACATGTAGTCTTCTTCTTTGCGAGGCAATGTACCCTCATACTCGTTTCTCGTTAAATCCTTGGGCTTATCTGAAAGAATATCTCTCCAGTTTCTTTGATTATACATTATCATATCCTGCGTAATAACGTATTTTGACAGATGCCCTTTCTCTGTCCCCTGTTTTTTATATTTGCAAGCCAAAGGATTAAGGACTTTTGTGAATATTCGTCCACACTCTGTTGCTCCGTTTATTGGTGTATTGCGGATAGTAAACTCTGTGTATCCATCTTTTAGCTCTTTAAAACTTGTTTTATCTTGCAATCTGAAAAAATACTCAAACAAGCGATAAATGCCACTATCTTTTAGTACCTTTTCAATATACAGACATAAAAAATTATAGCTATTTCTTTCACGAAAACTGATGTATTCAAGCATTTCATCGTCTTCTACTGTATATACATACCCTCGCCCCTCTTTTTCTCCATGAATAACTCCCGCTGCATCTAACAATTTAATCGGTTGACCAAAATATTTATCGTATTCATTTCGTGCTTTCTTAGTAGGATCCGGCTTACTAAAAATCTGCTGAACATTTTCAACTGTATAACCATTGTACCAAATATCATTTACTGTAAACCGTTTTTCTTTCTGCTCATCCAAATACTCCACTATGCAATCTGAAACCAGACACATAACATCCATTGTGCATTTTTGGTCAATCCAACGTCCATTGTGTGTTTTTCTGATATCATAATCATGTTCATCTAAAAATTCCTGTATTTGCTGATTATCCACAATACTCCTCCTTCAATATTCCGTAAAAAAATACGCTTGTTGCATCAACATTCAGAGATCTTGTCTGATAATTTCTTGCAATTTGATAAAACTGTCTATATTCATCCGAAGAAAAGTACTCCATTTGCCTATCTGTTAGTTCAATCTCCCTCTTAGGTATAAGAACAGCAACTGATCCATTAACAACTACTCCTTGCACATTTCTCATAACACGAGGTTTATATGTCATGTTCGGGGTAAGATAAACATGGCTATTTCCAACATATTGGTATGCATTTAGTTTCTCAACTGTACTTTCTTCTATATATGAATCATATCCCGGAATATCAATAATCCTTTTTCCATCGTCACTAATATTCCTGGATTTTATCACTCTTATACTGTGACTTTTCGGACTTAATGATGTAATGGAATTTGTAATCTGCCGATCCCGAAACACAGTAAAGCAATTGAAATCCAGCTTTTTCGAAATATCATCAAAAAACTTATCTCTATATATCAACCAATAAGGATATAATTTATCCATGATATATGACTGTTTCTGCATATCCTTTTTATGTAATGTCAGCGAAGAAACAACTGTTTTCCCTGGTTTTTCTTTCACACTTATAAATATACAAATAGTTTCAACTAACACTCCCTTAAATCCATTTTCACCAAAATCTTGAACACAGGATACTTTCATTTTCGTCAAATAATCCCTTGTTATTGAGAACTCTGGTGTGTTTAACAATGCTTTCGGTGTAACCATTGCAACATAATCCGATATTCTAATTGCCTTTTCCAAAAAAAACTCAAATGTATTAGTTGTCTCCTGATTAATATTATCCTTCAAATAGATTGTGGCATCTTTTGCTTTCATTTTAGTAAAAGGGGGATTTCCTATTACTAAATCATAATGCCTATCAAAATCATGAAGCAAAAAATCATCGCAAATATATCGTATTTTCACATTCTTAGGCATCCCATATTTTGATATAAGCAATTTTAGTATTTGAATATTATTGGCATCTATATCAACTACATCCAAATATATCTGCTTTATATTTTCATATTTCTTATACAAAAAAGGCAAAAAATTTCCCACCCCAACAGACGGTTCTAAAATATAAATTTCTTCTTTGGTGATATCCGGAAGTTCTTTATATATCTCATTTATAATATATTTATTTGTATAATAGGCAGCATTATTCTCCCTTGAAGAATTGGTAAGCTCAGCAATTCTTGAAATAGTTGCTACATCCAAATTCAAAGGATTATCTATAATAAATCCTAGTAAATTATTCACAGAAATCAAATCATACTGAGCGATTACTGAATTAATTTTTGTGCTGCTCAAATGATTTTGCATCATAAAGTCATAAATATTATTTGCTATCTGATAAAAAATATTTGTCGGTACAGCCTCACCAATACTCTGACGAATTTTTACTTCTTCCTTTTTTAGCACAGCCTTCTTTTTATTATCATCTAAGTCATTAAGTTCCTCTAAACTCATAGCTGTCCACTTAAACTCATCAGGTATAGTCATAATACGCATTAACTCTCTAATAGAAAAAACCCTGTCCTGAGATGGATGAACCGTATTCTGGCTTGCTAACTGATCATTCCTGGTATGAATACATGGTGCAACCTTTCCCCAAAATTGTCTGGTATATTTATCTCCATTTTTTCGCTGATTAGGAACAATTTCTCCATTAACAACTTTATGTGGCCGTTTCCTTTCATCTTTATTATCAAAAGCACATTCTCCCTCTTTTAAATCATGTATCCAACTCCGCATTTCTTCCGGATAGGTTCTAAATGCGTGATAAAAATCATTTTCATCGATTTCTCCCCAATCTAATTCACGCATATTCCCAATCACTTCACGAAGCGTTTTTTCCTCAGTAAATTCCGGATATAATTCAATCGGTGAAACATACTCCGCCAATTCTTTACAGACACCTATTACAACAGTTCTTGTACGAGAAGAATTAGAACCATAATTTTTAAAATTCAAAATTCGGCTCATTATGCTATAGTTGCTACCTAATTCTTCATCTATGACTTCACCAATAGATTTTATAGTCCCATCCGGTGCCGTACAACCAGTTTTCATAAAAGCTGATACATTTTCAAATATAAAAAATCTAGGTTTTATATCCTGTATCAAATGAATTGATTCAACAACCAGGCTATTCCTCTTTATTTCATTCTCGGTTTTTTTATGATTTGCTACAGACATCCCCTGACATGGAGGTGTTGCAATCAGCACATCCACCTTATCGTTCCCAAGTTTTTTCCAACGCTTAATTTCATCAAAAATCTTTGTTTTGGCATCGTCTTTAGTTATATCCTCACAAATATATCCTGTTTCAAATCTACATTTATTATTAAATTTTTGAACATCTAATCTACGTTCTATCAATTCATTTGTTGCTATACATTCATAACCAGCCTTTTTAAAGCCATAACACCCTACACCGGCTGAACTAAATAAACTAATATATGTTAATGTTTTATCTTTCAACATAATCTGCACCTCTCTTCTCTATGAATTGTATACAGTATAACATATCGAACTAATGTTCGCAATTCATAAATCCTTATATATTATATCATTTATCAAGTTTTTCCTCAACCTTCGTTGCAAAAATAATCAGTATTGTTTTGTTATAACTTTATCTACATTATTTCTCTCCACAATCCACCCAACTCTGCATACTCCCCTCCAAAGCCATCCTCACATATTCCATCGGATGATCCAAAGCCAACGCATTCA
>CADBMH010000155.1 GCA_902795705.1 uncultured Lachnospiraceae bacterium
GTGAACGAACCGTCTTTTGCAGTCAATGGTATTAATTTTATTTTTTCACAAATTTATCCATGCTTTTTGGACATAACTCAAATTGCGAAGCAATTTGCTGAATAAAATTACGAAGTAATTTTATTTTGTCATAAGCATCACCGAAAGAACCACCTCATGATCCTCCTGCTCCAGCCGGATCGTCCCCTTATATTTTTCCGCAATCCGCCTCATATTTTCCAGACCAAATCCATGCTTTTCCGTGTCTTCCTTTTCTGTGTCCGGAAATCCGCTCTCAGGATTATAATGTAATATACCGCAAAAGCTATTTCTGACTTCAATCAGATAGGCATTCCGATTCATCCACGAAAAGATGAATACAAAGGGCTTCTCTGACTTTTCTGCTGCCGTGACAGCATTTTCTAAAGCATTCATTAAAATGATACTGACATCTAAAATATCCGGTCCTTCTGAGTCCGGATATTGAAATTCTGCCTTAAATACAATTCCCTTCTCCTGCATTTCTTTTCCCTTTTCAGAAAGAATAATATCTGTAACAGGATTGCCTGTATGCATCTCCTGCCCTGCCTCTGTTATACTTTTCTTCCACTCGGATAAATAAGTGTACGCCTCCCCATATGCCTCTTTTTTATACAAATTTTCCATAATCATGACATGATGATTCATATCATGCTTCATCCCGCGTATATCCCGGTAAAATTTCTCTACGGTATGAATACGCTTCTCCAGCTCCTGCATTTGAACACTTATGATCTGTTCCTCTGTCTGCCTTCTCCCCGTCCGTTTGATCCTCTGATACATATGAATAACCGTTAAAACAGATAGAAAGGCAGCCAATTGGAATGCCGAAAGAAAAATGCGATACTCCGGATAATCCCCCCATACGAGATTCTTTGTTTTCTGCTCGTATATGTTATTAAAAAACAAAGAAAGCCAATAACCAAATACGATTGTTACACAGGGCGCCAAAAGAAGAATCAGCTCTCTTCCGGTCATCCTGTCCCTTTTATACAGATATGCCCGGTTCACAAGAAGCACCCCAAGCAAAAAAAGAATACACTCGGCTCCTTCCGTCACCACCTTGCTTATCAGATAATAAAACAAATCCTGCCATGGCGTTCCTGCAGATGCAGGATTTAAAAAAAAGTCCATAAACCTGTCCCAAAGGATCATTGAAAGTCCTGCCGCAATCCATCGTAAGAGGTAGATCGTAACTGCCAAGAAAACCTTCTGTGGCAAATTTCTTTTATCAAAAAACCAGGACACCAGAAAAATCACTGCAGCTCCAATTGTGAATTTTACAACTCCCTGCGTCTCATAAGAACAAAAATACAGACATACGATGACCAAAATATAAAACAGTGAAACCAACCGGACACTTTTTTTCGAAGCCAGGTATTTCCGGTAAAAGCTTCCAATAATCCCTGCCTGTATAAACAGTTCTGTCATATCTGTGATGATTGTTGCAATTTCCCAATACTTTTCCATATTCCTTATCAACTCATTTCTTTTTCATACTTAACACAGCAGATATTACTTTTAAAAAATTCTATGTCAAACTATCAAATACTTCATTTCTGCTGCTCTTATTTCAAAAATCGATATTTACAGTTGCTTTCCTATATTTCAAAAATCTTCTTATCGTCTTTTTCTCTGCCTGATTCCATATTCCATATACTTTTCTATAAAATCCCCATAGTGCCTTCTCGATAACGGCACTTCACGACCTCCTTCAAGAATCACCTTCGTTCGGTCATAGCTTTCCACATATTTAAAATGAATCAAAAAAGACCGGTGTGTCCGGTAAAAGTCCCTCCCGGCAGACTCCGCAAAGTCAGAAAGCCTCCCATAATATTCAATATCCTCTTTTGTTGTATGAACAAACATCTTGCGGTCATAGACCTCTGCATAAACGACATCCTTAAAATGAATATTTCTATGCATTCCAGAGGAATATACCGTAATCATCTGCTCTGTAGTATCTTTTTTCATGCGTTCTACAGCAGTAGTTTGCCGTGTGATTGCTGCACAGAGTACCTCGTTTAGTTTCTTTTCCGAAACAGGCTTGACAAGATAATGAAATGCCTGTACATCAAAGGCATCAAAAACATGCTCCTCCTCTCCGGTAATAAAGATAAGTATTCCGGTAAATCCTCTGTCTCTCATTTTTCGTGCTGCCTCCATGCCATTCATCCCATTGAAACCAATATCCAACAGCAAAATATCCGGAAACCTTTCCTCCTCAAAAAGTTTTTCCGCAGATTCAAAGACTAGAATATCCTCTTCCGGAAACTCCCTTTTTATCCAGCTTGCAAGAATATCACACATATTTTTATCATCATCACAAATTGCAATTTTCATTTTCTTTCTCCACTTTTAAGAAATCAACACCCAAAAGCTCCCAGCATAGAAAACGAACTTTTTCATTTTCTCCGGGAGCTTCCGATACCTTATTTTATTATACCGTTTTTTAAGCATTCCTTTCAACCGCAATGCAGTAAAAGGTCTCTTTTATGCTGTAAATTGTTACTATTCACAGTAATATGTATAAAGAAAACTGTAAAAAGCTTGCTTTTCTACTTCTTCTTATATCCCGTAATCATAACCATGCAGAAACAAAAGACGGTCGCCCATGCAAAAAATTTATGCCATTTCATATACTCGTTCCTCCTTTTTTCTTTTACCTCCAGCTCATCACCACAATGAATATATTTGATCTGATTCCACAAAATATCCTTCATGATCTCATACGGCTTTTCTCCCGTACAGTGGCAGGTATAATATTTTGTCCGGTATTTTTTAAGCTCTGTCGCAGTCTGCCTGATCAGACGGATATCCTCTCTCGTATAACCGCTCTTTTTCATCATATGAAATCCGCTGATCACTGCATCCGGTTCGACCTTATATAATTCCATATAGCGTTTCATCACATTCAATATCCCATGATGCGCACAGCCCGAAAAAAGGATTCTCCTCCCGTCCTCCTGCACTACCAGACACTGTTCATGAGAAAAATCATCCTGCACCAGCCCATTTTCGGTCTTTTTCTTCAGTTCATGGTTTCCCGATGGTATCGGATAATTATTTCCGATTCCCGAAAACAAAGACAATTCCTCATCAATTTTATATTCTCTGTCTGCATAGATAATCTGTTCTAAATCCTTCACTTCAGGAGCCAGTCCAATATAATGTACATGTCCCTCCTGATGCTCCGAATAATATTCCTCACATGCCGTTTTCTGCATATACACCTTTGCCTTCGGATTAAGCTTTAAAAATACTGGAAGACCACCGCCATGATCATAATGCCCATGGCTCAAAACCACGGTATCCACCTTCGACAGACGAATCCCTTTCTTTTTGGCATTCGCTATAAAAAGCTCTGACGCGCCCGTATCCATCAAAAACTTGTGGGACTTCGTTTCAATATAGAAGCATAAACCGTGTTCAAAAGCGCAGCCTCTGCTTCCCTCCGTATCTTCCATTAAATTGACAATCCGCATGGTATCTCTCCACCTTTCTGTACATCCGCTCTTCTCCAGTACTTTGCTTTCCGCCGGACAGAAGCATCGCCTGTACACTTAATGCTCTTCCCCATTCATTTCTCGTGCTCTCTGCACCATCTTTTCCAGATGCCCCATGAAATCCCGTACCTCGTCATTCGACATATCCTGAGAAATTCCCGAAAGCCACTGTGCCTGTAATTTTCTTAATTTCCATTCATAAGTCTTCGCCTTCTGTGTCAAAAAAACCTTTTTCGCCCGTCTGTCCTCTTTTGATGCCACCCGACGGATCATCCCTTTCTTTTCCAATGCCTGAAGGGTACGGGTAGTAGCCGCTTTATCAACGGACACCTCCTCCGACATCTGCTCCTGCGTCAGGCCATCCTGATCGTAGAGCTGAAAAAGGTATAAAAGCTCCGAAGCCGTAATCTCATCACCGGATAGCTCATGATTCAGATAAAGATTTAATTGTCTTGAAAGAACCGCAAAATATGTCCCCGCTTTTTTCATAAATACCTCCACCAGTATGTTTCAGCCTCATAAAACTAAAACCACACCATTAATAAGAAATTTGAAAATTCACTTTCAAACTAACCTCTGTCAGATTCATTTTATTAATGCATACGCACCTTCTAGTATTGAGATTTTTAATTAGCTCGACTTATGATATCTGCCCAAAGTCTTTAATAAATGGACTTTTGGCAGATATCATTTAGTCGAGGTTATTAAAAACTTCAATGCTAATATATATTATATTGAACTACTATTGATTTGTCAACTTTCAACCAGACTAAAAAATTCGACTTCCTACATATTGAAGAATTCGGGCACACTGAATCAACGCAGGACTATCGCAAGAGCGACTTGCTGAAATGTGCAATGTCGGAACTACACATATCTCTCATATAGAGACCGGAAACTGCATTCCAAGTCTAAAAACATTTATAGCAATATTAAATTCTTTATCCTGTTCTGCAGACGAGCTTTTATGTGATGAATTAAATAATGCCGAACATACTTATTTGACTGAAATATCAAAACTCCTTGAAGATTGCACAAGCAGAGAATTAATGGTTATAACGGATACGCTTTCTTCTCTTAAAACATCATTATGAAAGCTTAATTTGCCAAATGATCAGAGGTTTCTTTTCAAAAATACTAAAAAGAGTTCCCAGGCACAAAGCCCGGAAGCCCTTAATATTTTTACCCTATTATTGATTATTCTACAATCGTAGCAACCTTTCCTGAACCTACTATACGACCAGCTCTCACTCTACATCAAGAGCCAAATACATCGGCTTACACCCCTTTTCATCATCTTTAAAAGAAAAATGCAGATCTTCATCTAAATCATCAAAATAATTTCTCCTATATAGAGAATAGCCTTCTTCAGTAGCCGCCAGCGTTACAAAAGAAAAACCAACATATTTATTTCGAATTTCATACACATTGTTCATGAAATCAGCAAATAATCGATCTGATATTTTTACATTTCTGCCTTCATCCGTCTGCCCAATTATTATTCCTCTGTACTTTTTATTAAGTGCAAAAAAATTCAAATGCACAGAACCACCTATTTTATATTTATCATCACCACTAAACATATCGATATATCCAACACCAATATTATAATATCCTATTATGTGTGTTCGCTTTTCATCGATCCATACAAATGTTTTTCCCAAACCATCATTAAATGCATCCGGTGACTTTATAAACTCATCCAAAAAATCATTCCCCGACGAAAAATCTTTCGACAAACCTAACATATCGCTTGTATATACTTCGGTCTTTACATTAATCTTCATCTGTATATATACACTTCCTTATTTCTGTTTTTCCCGTACGAATATCGGTAACTTTTGAATATAACTCACCTGTCAATTCATCCTCAAACAATTCTACATCCAGTGACAGTAAAGAATCAAAATGTTTTTTTGCTTCCTTAGACATTGTTCTATTTAAAGGTTTATTTGCTACAAAAGGCATTTGACCCGGCATAGCATACGCTCCTGTCCCAGCCATAGACATCACCTCCGTTTAGTTTTGTATTCATTTTATCATTATTATATACTTGTTACAATCATTAATATTTAATTTCCAATAATTTTTAAAAATAACTTTCTATAACAACCTCATCCTCTAACTTCGATCATTCCATATCAATCTGAATTATATTTCCCTCTTCTTTA
>CADBMH010000156.1 GCA_902795705.1 uncultured Lachnospiraceae bacterium
CCTACTGTATCCTCTGTAAACTGCATCAAGTGATCACGGTAATTACTATAAAGAAAATCTCCAATCTTTAACCGAATACTGCTTAATGACGATCTCATATGTACCGTTGATACATACTCACTCAAATCATTTTCATTAAAACAGATAAAATCACCAACCTGTTTTCCTTCAACATCCACAATCTTTAAAAACTGTCCCTTCTTAACTCTGACTCCACGTCCTTCGTAAGGTGGGATAAAAACCTTTTCCTTTACAATATAATTTGCCATACATAACCCTTCTTTCTATTTTTTGAAAAATAAAAAGAGTCCACTCGCTTTCTTGCGATTATGACTCCTTTGTCAACAATACTGATTCATATACTCTAAATATTTTTCCGTCACTTTTTCTAATTGAGCTCGTGTTACATATTCATCCACATTGTGCATCTTTTTCATTCTGCCCGGTCCACAGATTACGAACTCACCATCGTTTTTTCTTAACAGCTCTGCCAAATCCGTATAATAAGGAATCCCCTTCGGATGCTCTGCCGTTTCATAAAGGGACAGCCACTTTTTAACAAGGGGTACATCCGTCCGTTCCTCCAATACCATTTTTTCATTTTTTATTTCATAGGCTATCCTCACCTGGTACTGTGCCTCAAACGACTCCTGAATCTGTTTCAGACATGTTTTAATCTGATCGTGATTCGATGAAGCAACAGTTCTTACATCAAGTACTGCCTGTGCTGATCCGGGAATGATATTGCTTTTAAATCCTCCTTGAAAAATCGTTGTACTGATAGATGCCTTCCCCAGCAGTTTTGATTCTTCCAAACATGGGAGGGATTTTTTAATCCATTCAATGGCTTTCCAAAGATACTCGTTGCCATTTTTTGCTTCCTCCGGCATCGCCCCATGCGCCTGCCGTCCTGCAATCTTAAGCAAAATCCACAACACACCTTTTTCTGCTATCACGACCTTTCCATCTGTCGGTTCACTGAGAAGTATTTCTTTCACATCATCCATCCAGCTGCATTTTGCAACCCTTTTCGCTCCCATACATCCGCTCTCTTCATCAGCAGTAAATACAAAGCGCAGTGTCTTTTTGGGTGTCTTTTTCATCTTAAGTACTGTATCAAGTACTGTCAGCATAATTGCAACACCACTCTTCATATCAGATGAACCAAGACCATATATACGGTCACCATCTTCTGTTGCATGAACCGGCTTATATTTCCACGCTGTTTCATCACCACATGGCACCGTATCAATGTGACCTAAGAACATTACGCTCTCACTACTTTCACCCGGTATGGATACGGCCAAAGAAGCACGTCCTTCACCATGATCAAAGATTTCATATTGACTTTCGTTTAATGCCATCCTTTTAATGATATATTGGACTATCATATCTTCTTTTCCCGGTGGATTCTGTGTGTCAATCTCCAGCAATTCTCTCAGAAAAATTTCTGGCTTTTTTCCTGTCACTTTACCACCTGATTTCTTTGTTTTGTTTTTACAATGTGAATTATAGCAAACAAAAACCAGCGGTACAATATACCGCTGGTACACTTCTGTTATTGAGAATCTGTCTCATCTGTACAATCTTTATATATCGTTTACAATTTTAGACTTTATTGCAAATTCTACTTCCAGTCTCTCCTCCATATTGTCAAGCGATACCCCCATGACTTCCTGTATCTTATGATAACGGTTTTTCATCGTATTATAATGGATGTATAATTGCTCCGACGCCTCCCGCAAATTCCAGTTACACTCAACAAGCATATTCAACGTATCAAACAGTTCGCCATGATTTTCAAGATCAAATTGTTCTACTCTACCCAATTTATCCTGAAAGAAATTTTTTACTGCAGGGTTTCCCTTTAACTGATCCAATAAGCGGTAAAAACCAAGCTGGTTGTAAAAATAAGAAGTATTTTCCCAGCCAAGTCTGCGCCCCATAACAAGAGCGGTTTTTGCCTTATGTAAACTCCGGTATGCCATTCCTATCTCATCGGCAAGTCCACCAATTGCAAAAGACAGCGTAAATCCTTCCTTTGTATAAATTCTTTCATTAATTCCTGCTAACTGTTTCTGTATTTCTTTATGACTTTTTCCCTCGTTCCACAATAAAAATACAACCCGGTCAGTAAATGTTGTATAAATCGTTTTTTTAAACGACATCCTTACTTCTGCTGCCACCATCCGCAAAAGCTGTCTGGAAAGTTCATTGACAGCTGCCCGGTTCGTCCCCGTCCCTTCTATTTTCTCATAATTTTTCTTGAAATGATCGACATCTGCTATCATAGCCCGAACATGTCCCTCAAAACTCCAGCCAAAAAGTTTTCCTCTCTCCCTAAGTTCGTCCTGATTATTAATATTATTATAGATAATATCCAGGACAAGGTTATCTCTGTACTTTCTCTCAATCTCATCATTCGAAATTTCGCGCTGTATTTCCAATTTAATAATTGTTGACGCATGCTCTATCGCAATCAAATCATATTCATTTGCCTTATATTTTGTCTCATTGACAACAAGATAGCCATATGTCTTCCTTGTGACAGTAATTGGAAAACACGGATATCTGCTCATATAATTTTCCATGTTAATTTCCATCTCATCATTCGAACAAAAAACTCTTTGTTTGATATTATCAACAAAAGCAACTTCTTGCCCAATAAGATCACTGAGATATTCCAAAACCTTTCCTATTCCTTCCTGCCTGATTGCAATATTTGTAAAAATGCAGTGTATTTTTTCCGACTTTTTTATGATTTCCAACTGTCTGGAGTTTGCTTTTGTCAGAACCGGAGTAATAACATCAACAAAAGCAAATGAAAATGGCATATACACAAGGGGAAATGAAAGTTCATCTGCCTTTGCACGTACTTCGTCCGGCATGTCATCAATAAAACGGCCTAATTTAATAAATAGCGCCGCTGCACCATTCTTTGCTATTTTCTCAACCAATTCAAGCAGATACGCCGTATTATCTTTGAAAATATACCCGGATGTCAAAAGGATTTCTCCTCCCTGAAGCCAGTTATAAATATCCGGTGCATCGATTACACTGACCGATGATACTTCTCTGTTTAATCCTCGATTCCCACATATTACGCGAAATTCCTCAAATCCCTCTGTATGCAGGATCTGGTTTACTGTCAATTTCATACAAAATCACTTCGCTTTCTCCAAAATCTCCACCCTTGGAAGATTCCATTTAAAATAGGATGCCAGTATACGCACAACTATAATGCACACCATGGAGAGAAAAACTGCCCATAGTTCCGACAGAATTTTATCGAGCCACAAGTACATGAGCGCACCGAAAATAGAAGCCGTTGCATAAATATGTTTGCGGAAAATATAAGGAACATTGCCTGCAAATATATCACGCAATAATCCGCCGCCTACACCGGTAATTACTCCTACAAAC
>CADBMH010000157.1 GCA_902795705.1 uncultured Lachnospiraceae bacterium
GCAAATGCACCTGATGACACAACAAGTGCCACTGCAAGTACAAAGCTAAACAACCTGCGCCAACATTTTGTTTTCTTCATAGTCTTTCCTCCTTCATTTTCCGGCAGATCAGCGCATATTTTAACCTGATGCTGCCTATTTGATACCTTCTTATATTGATGTTTTAACTATAATATATTATAATATTTATATCTATCATTTTTGTAGCTGTTTTTTATACAATAGTATTTAACAACAGAAAGGAGATTCCATGATTGATATTGAAGTAATGCAGGATGCATCAGAAGTCATTCACTACGATTCTCCTCTGATCCCCTTTGCCGTACAGAGAAGAAAGCTTTCGGATTATACGGATATGCGCGCCTTAAGCCACTGGCATAAAGATATTGAATGGATCTATATCAAAGATGGTCAGATGTGCTATGATATCAACGGAAAAAATATCGTGTTAAAGGCCGGGGACAGTCTGATGGTCAATTCCAGACAGCTCCATTTCGGATATGATTACGGGAGGCAGGAATGTCATTTTTATGTATTTCTGTTTCACCCGGATTTATTTGAATGTCATCCGGACATGGTTCAAAATTTTGTGCAACCCGTCACAGAAAACCCGACTATTCTCTTTTTACATCTGAAAGCACCGACCGGGGCTGCAAAAGAAGCTGCCGTAATTTTTGAAAAACTTCTTCAGACAAGAAGTACCGAAAAGCGGACAGAAAGCTATCGTCAGATCGGGCTGATCTATGAGCTTTGGGCTCTGATGTTCGAACAGATTAAATCGGGTGTAGAAGAGGATATGGAGGATTATTCTGAAATCAAATTACAGAAGCAGATGATCCGGTATATCTACAGGCACTATCAGGATACCCTGTCCTTAGAGGATATTGCCGCCTCCGGCAATATCTGCCGCAGCAAATGCTGCCGTATTTTTCAAAAATATATGAAGCAGTCACCGGTCGATTTTCTAAATTCCTACCGGTTGGAAATCAGCAGGAGGCTCCTTAGCAACACCACCTACAGTGTTACCCAGATTGCTCTTTCCTGTGGTTATAACTATGTCAGCTACTACTCAAGAGCGTTCCAGAAAAAGTACAATGAAAGTCCGAAGGAATACAGAAAAAATCATAAAATACCGGACGAACAGCCACAAGTCTAAAAGAGCTGCCGCAAACGCAACAGCTCTTTTTTCTTACTTTCCTGCTATATCGATTCTTGTGAGTGCCTTTTTTAGTGCAAGCTCGGCACGAAGCATATCCACATCGGTCCGTCCGCTCTTGATACGGTTTTCCGCACGCTCCATTGCCTCCTTCGCACGCTCTACATCAATTTCATCCGGCCACTCGCAGGACTCTGCGAGCACCGTGACCTTGCTTTTCTGGATTTCTACAAATCCATCATGAAGAGCAGCCTCCTTGATTCCATCCTCCTGATGGATTTTTAGCACTCCCGGTTCTAAAATGGCGGTCAGGGGAATGTGACCGGCAAGAACACCGATCTCTCCCTCTGTTGTTTTCATTTCCACCATTGTCGCATCTCCGTCAAAGAAAATACGCGTCGGAGAGATAATCTGCAGGTTAAATGTCTTTTCTGCCATTCTCTACCTCCCGGTTACACCTATTTTGCGTTCTTTCTCGCAATAACATCATCAATATTTCCGGCATTTAAGAAATGGTTCTCTGCGATATCGTCATGCTTACCATCCAAAATCTCCTGGAAACCGCGAATGGTCTCGGAAAGCGGAACATATTTACCCGGAAGACCGGTAAACTGCTCAGCTACATGGAACGGCTGAGACAGGAATCTCTGGATCTTTCTCGCACGGTTTACGACTACCTTATCCTCTTCGGAAAGCTCATCCATACCGAGGATTGCGATAATATCCTGAAGCTCTTTATATCTCTGCAAAATCTCCTGCACGCCACGGGCTACTTTATAATGCTCCTCACCGACAATGTGCGGATCTAAGATACGGGAAGTAGATTCAAGCGGATCTACCGCCGGATAGATACCAAGCTCTGCGATTGAACGCGCAAGCACGGTCGTTGCATCCAGGTGGGCAAATGTATTTGCCGGAGCCGGGTCTGTCAGGTCATCGGCAGGCACATAAACCGCCTGAACGGATGTGATCGAACCCTTCTTTGTAGAAGTGATACGCTCCTGCAATGCACCCATCTCCGTCTGTAATGTCGGCTGATAACCTACCGCACTCGGCATACGGCCGAGAAGTGCGGACACCTCGGAACCTGCCTGTGTAAAACGGAAAATGTTATCAATGAATAAAAGCACATCTTTACCGGAACGGTCACGGAAATTCTCTGCCATCGTAAGTCCCGTAAGACCTACTCTCATACGCGCTCCGGGCGGCTCATTCATCTGACCGAATACCATGGTCGTCTTATCAATAACTCCGGATTCAATCATTTCATAATAGAGGTCATTACCCTCACGGGTACGCTCGCCTACACCGGTAAATACGGAATATCCACCATGCTCCTGTGCGATATTTGTAATCAGCTCCTGTATCAACACCGTCTTTCCTACACCGGCACCACCGAACAGCCCGATCTTACCACCCTTCTGATACGGGCAGAGAAGATCAACGACTTTGATACCTGTTTCCAGAATCTCCGTCTCTGTGGACTGGTCTTCAAAGGATGGTGCTTTTCTGTGGATCGGATCGTACTGAACTCCCTCAGGAGCCGGTTTCTCATCGATCGGCTCTCCAAGCACATTGAAAATACGCCCCAGTGTCTTTTCGCCAACCGGCACCTTGATCGGTCCACCGGTCGCAATCGCGTCCATATCACGAACAAGTCCATCGGTAGGGCCCATGGCGATGCAGCGAACAGTATCGTCACCCAGATGCTGTGCCACTTCTATGACAAGCTTTTTGTCATCTTCTAAAGGTACACGAATCGCATCATTGATCTCCGGAAGATTGCCCTCGGAGAACTTCACATCTAAAACGGCACCGATAATCTGAGTGATTTTACCTGTATTTAAATCTGCCATTTTTTTACCTTCACTCCTTTACTATATATTTTATGCTTCTGCTAAGTTTACATCGCAGACCATATACTGCGCTATGAAATCGCGGCAGCTCCTGCGATAATCTCTGTAAGCTCATTTGTAATAGATGCCTGTCTGGCTCTATTATACTTCAAACCTAAATCACTGATCATTTCTTCTGCATTGTTCGTAGCAGAATCCATTGCCTGCATACGGGCACCATTTTCACTGGCATACGACTCCACCAGTCCTCCGTAGATCAAGCTGTTGATATACTTCGGAACAATGGCATCTAATGCCTCCTCCGGCTCCGGTTCATAATTCATCAGTGTGATCTTATCAATCGGATCCTCAGATACATCCTCCTCCTCTGACGCAATATCCGCCGCGTCGATCGGCAGAAGCTTTGTAAGTGTCGGAATCTGCACCACTGTGTTTTTAAAAATGGTATATGCAATGTAAATTTCACCAATCTCGCCTCTGACAAACTGACTTAATACTTCCTTTCCGATGGAAGTCGCGTCACTGTAGATCGGTTCATTCATTGCTTCGGAATAATCTTTGCCAATCTCGAAGCCATGGCGGGCAAGACCATCACGCCCCTTGGAGCCTACCGCAAAGATCACGGTATTATCCTTGTTGAAACGCTCATCCTTTGTGATCAGTTTGATCACATTAGAGTTATAGCCGCCTGCTAAGCCTCTGTTAGAGGTTACAAGAATCACTGCCTTTTTCTCGGACTGGCTTTTCTGAAGAAATGGATGTGACATCTGACCTGATTTGGCAATCATGCCGGCAACGGTATTATACATCGTATCAAAATACGGCTTTGATACCTCTGCGCCTACCTTTGCCTTCTGCAGCTTTACAGAAGACACTAATTTCATGGCTTTCGTAATCTGTCCCGTACTTTGGACAGACTCCCTACGCCGTTTAATATCTCTCATTGAGGCCATAGTTTTTTCCCCATTTCTGCGGCGTAATCTCGCTGTCTTTTGCACCTGTATCAGTGCAATCTGCAACACGCCGCTATTGCAAAATTATTTTAAATATTCCTTTTTATAGCTTTCGATCGCTTCGGTCAGCTTCTTCTCTGTCTCTTCATCGATCTCACCCTTTGTGCGGATGGAATCCGGCACCTCCGGATATTTCGTATCGATAAATTCAAAGAGTCCCTTTTCAAAGGTAAGAATCTCCTCGACCGGAATGTCGATCAGATATTTTTTCGTAGCTGCATAGATAATGATAACCTCATTCTCTACCGGCATCGGCTGATACTGATCCTGCTTTAAGATCTCGCGGATGATCTCACCTTGTGCAAGCTGTGCCTTCGTCTCAGGATCGAGATCGGAGCTGAACTGTGAGAATGCCGCAAGCTCTCTGTACTGGGCAAGCTCAATACGGATCGGACCGGAAATCTTCTTCATCGCCTTGATCTGTGCCGCACCACCTACACGGGATACGGAAAGACCTGCATTTACCGCAGGACGGAAACCGGAGTTGAACATCTCGGTCTCTAAGTAGATCTGTCCGTCTGTGATGGAAATAACATTGGTAGGAATGTATGCGGATACATCACCCGCCTGTGTCTCGATGATCGGAAGTGCCGTTAAGGAACCTCCTCCAAGTGCGTCATTCAATCTTGCCGCACGCTCCAATAATCTGGAATGTAAGTAGAATACATCACCCGGAAATGCCTCACGCCCCGGAGGACGCTTTAAGAGCAAGGATAATGTACGATATGCTGCCGCATGCTTTGTCAGGTCATCATAGATGATCAGAACATCCTGTCCGTTCTCCATCCACTCCTCACCCATCGCACAGCCGGAATATGGAGCAATATACTGCAATGGTGCCAGCTCACTTGCAGATGCTACAACGATCGTTGTATAATCCATTGCACCAAACTCCTCTAACTTCTTCACGATAGATGCTACCGTAGAAGCCTTCTGTCCGATCGCAACATAAATACACTTTACATTCTGTCCCTTCTGATTAATGATCGTATCGATCGCAATCGCCGTCTTACCCGTCTGACGGTCACCGATAATCAGCTCACGCTGTCCGCGTCCGATCGGTATCATGGAATCAATTGCTTTGATTCCCGTCTGCAACGGGGTATCTACTGACTTTCTGGAAATAACACCAGAAGCCACTCTCTCAATCTGGCGGTATTTATCCGTCTCTATAGGTCCCTTTCCATCAATCGGCTGTCCAAGCGCATTGACAACGCGTCCGAGCATCGTATCACCAACCGGCACCTCAACCACGCGCCCGGTCGTCTTTACTAAATCGCCCTCATTGATATTTTTATGGTCACCTAAGAGTACAACACCGACATTATCTTCTTCAAGGTTTAACGCCATACCGTAAACTTCACCCGGAAATTCAAGAAGCTCACCCTGCATCGCTTTCTCTAGGCCATGCACACGGGCGATACCATCGGCAACCTGGATTACAGTACCGGTATCGGAAACTTCGAACTTGGTACTATATTTCTTAATCTGTTCTTTAATTACAGAACTGATCTCTTCAGGTTTCAAATTCATGATACTCCTGCACCTTCTTTCTGTTTAAATTTGAATATTCGCAAGCTCTCTCGCCATGCTGTTTAACTTAGTACGGATACTGCTGTCCACCACTCTGTCTCCGATCTTGATCACCATGCCGCCGATCAGGCTTTTATCCACCTGATAGTCGAGAAGAAAGGATTCATAGCCGGTCGTCTCCAAAAGACGCTTCTCAACCTTTCCTTTTTCCTCTCCCGACAATTCGATCGCTGAAGTAACGGTAGCAGCTCCTATCTTTTTGTACTCCCTCACTTCGGTAAGAAAATACTCCAAGATCTCTTCAATTTCTGAAAATCTTCCCTTTTCCACGACAGTAAGCATAAGTCCCAGAAGGTCATCGGAAACCTTTCCTTCAAATGCCTCCTTGATCAGACTGATTTTTTCCTCCATCGGAATCTTCGGATGATTCAGAACCTTGATATAATCCTCATTTTCTGAGAAAATGTTAAGAACTAACTCTACCTCCTGCTTTAGGGAATCAATAGAGCCATCCTCCACGGCTACCTCAAATAAAGCATCACCGTAAGTTTTCGATACTAATTTAGCCATGTCTCATCACCCATTTCATTCAATGTGTCTGCGATTAACTGTGACTGCTTACTCTCATCTAAAGAAGATGCTATAAACTTACCTGCCATTGCAGCCGCAACGGTGATCATTTCCTGCTTCACTTCATCCTTCACTCTGTTTTTCTCAAGCTCGGCTTCCTTGTTTGCACGGTCGATCACTCTGGCAGCCTCTTCTCTGGCCTCACCAATGATATCGCTTTCCTTCTTTAATGCTTTCTTCCTCGTTTCCGTCAGAATTTCCTCTGCCTCAACTTCTACATTCTTCAGTTTCGCGTCATACTCTGCCTTAAACTGAATGGCATCCTCCTTTTCCTTTGCAGCAGTTTCCATCTGCTCTTTGATGCCCTCCTGCCTCTTCTGTAACAGATTTCTCGCAGGATTAAAAAGTAGGTATGACAGCAACAGGAACATACAGAACATGGCGAGCATGGTAATTGCTGAATCCATCAAAAGCGTGGTATCCAGTCCAAAAATGTAATTGCCAAGTGCATCGTCGGCTAAAAAAACATTTACTGTACCAAACACTGTTTTGCCCCCTTTCTTTCTGCTTTTTTAAGCATCCCGTTTTCTACTGGAATTTTCCGACTAACGGATTTGCGAATAACAGAATCAGGGCAACTACGAGACCGTAAAGACCTGTTGTCTCGGCAACCGCCTGACCTAAAAGCATCGTTGACATTACATCACCCTTTGCCCCCGGATTGCGTCCTACTGCAGATGCACCGTAACCGGCTGCGATACCCTGACCTACACCAGGACCAATACCTGCAATAACTGCAAGACCTGCACCGATGGCAGAACCCATTGCTACTAAACCTGCATCACTAATATTCATTTTTTAAATCCTCCTTAAAAACAATTAATAGTTTTTTTGTTTTCTTTTTGCGAATAACTAAACATCTTCGCCTATCGCATCTGACACAAAACACATTGTCAGCATACAGAATACATATGTCTGGATCGCACCAGCAAATACATCCAGATAGATATGCAATGCTGCCGGCCAAACCAGTGTAAGCACCTTTGGTAAAAGCCCGTATAAGAGTCCCATCATAACCGTTCCGGATAAAATATTACCGAACAAACGCAATGACATGGAGACCGGAGTTGAAAACTCACTGATCAAATTCATCGGGAAAAATAAGAAAATCGGCTCAAATAAGGCCTTGATCTTCCCGAATTTCTGATACTTAAAGCCATTAAACTGTATCAAAATCCAAGTCATGATCGCTAATGGAAATGTGACTCCGTAATCCGCTGTCGGCGGTCTGAGTCCTAAAAGACCGGACAGGTTGCAGGCAAGAATAAAAAGAAACAGCGCACTGACATAATTTCGGAACTTCAATGCTTTCTTTTCACCCATGGAGCCAACGACCATACCATCCAATGCCTCAACGATCAGCTCGACCACATTTAAAAACGGACCAGGTACTTTGTTTGGATCGGCTTTCTTAATTGCCCGGTTTGCAAAAAATGCAAAAATCAAAAGACTGGCAATGACAATGATCATAGAAATATGTGTGGTAGTCAGATAAAAATCCGTACCGAACAGAGTAAACTTCGTATCCGTGTAACCATGGATAAAAAAGTCTACCTGTGCATCATCTCCACCCTTTGCTAAATTTGCACCAAGCAAACCCCTTGACATGCTTAAGATGCCACTTTCCACATTCACACCCTCCTTTTCTTAGATTCTTTATATGAAATAGCATACTGATATACTGCTATTCACAATCAAACCATCTCCAGGGCCTATAGAAACCCCGGTCTGACAATCCCCACACTCAATGACCTCTTTTTACCAGCCACCGGTGAAGCTTCGGATACAAAAGCGCCGAAGCCTTCAGACCCAGAATCCCGAAAACCACTCCCGCAGGATGCAGGATATTTGAAAAGAGAAACGAAACCGCCATAACACCCGCCATGATAAACATACGGACAAAAGCGGAAAACTGCGTATGCCGCCCCGCGCTTTTCGGCGGCAGATCAAGCGCAATGTCCAGATGTCTGTACATATGCACAAGAAGTCCCGCTGCCGTAAGACCGCCCGCCAGAACTCCAAGCAGCATGGATAACGGCGAAACAGACAACGGAATTGCCAGGATTCCTAAAACAACCATCATCAAAGCCGTCCATGCCGCAATCCCTATTAACATCTCCTTACAAAGCTTTTTTGCCTGTCTCATATCGCTCCCTGCTTATTATCACAAAAATCTAACTTCTGGTCTCTCCTTTATTCTCCGGATATCTCTTTTTCTTTCCCTCTAATACATCCGTAAATGCTTCCTCCGGGTGCTCTGCATGATACCTTTTTAACTCCTCCATGTAACGGAGCTTTTCATGCTCCTCCTTCATATCCTTTGCATAAAAGGACTTTGTGACCATATAGAGGTTTCGAAAAGCCGCTCCCACTCCGATAAAAATCAGAATCAGAAAAACCCACTCCCTGTGTGTAAGGCGGGTAAGCCAGTGTCCGATCACCCCGCATAAAAAAATAGGAACCATCATGCTGATGCCGATCTGCGAAACCATAACAAAGCTCCGCAATACCTTCCTTTCCTTCACGATGTTTCCTCCTTACACAAGTAGTCCATATCATTATAGAATATATTGGCAAAAATGTCCATAAAAGATTGTAATTTTCGCAAAAATTTGTTAGTATTCACAAAATTTCCTATCGCTTTTCCTTCCTCTCCTTCTTTTTATCCGTTTTCGATGCCTTGGCTTCCAGCTCTTCATCATTTTTCTTTTTCGCTGCCTTTAAGTCCCGTTCTTCAAATTGAAGCGTAAATCTTGTCTCATACTCTGTATAGAAACGATTGTAGTCCTCGTTCCTGTTCTCACGGACACTTCGGTTATATTCCTTCATATAAGAAGAAGAATATTCCATCTCTAAGATTGCCGTTGATACATTTGAGCAATGTGATGCCATATTCTCAAATATACTCAGCAGATTGTTAAATGCAAAGCCATATTCCAACTTACATTTTCCGGTACGAAGTCTCGTGATGTGGCGCGAACGCAGATCATCACACAGATTTCCCACAAGCTCCACCAAAGGCTGAACGCGGAATGCCTTTTCGATGCTGTCCTCCGTAAATCCTCCCACCGTCAGATTTAAAAGCTCCTTTCCGGCAGATTTCAAGACATTCATCTCATATTTTCCGGAATCAGAAAAGGTGACGCCCTGCTCATTCATCTCCTTCGCAACATCGGCAATATCCATGCCGTCATCACCCAGGCGCTCAAAGTCCGTGATCGTATTTAAAAATTTCGCCACCTGCTTTGTCTGGCGCGCCGTCATCTCATGCTCGGTTACGCGCATCAGGTATTTGCTGACCTTGCCAACATATTTGTCAATCAGGTCCTCTTTTTCCTCAATTTTTTTATAGCGGTCATCTCCGTAATCTGATAGCACCTTGAACGAACGCATAATGTTTTTTCTGGCTTTTTTTGCCATGCCGTTCAGTGCCAGATGGCTCTGGTTGATCGCAAGACGAGGATTCACCAAAAAACGCTCCTCCAGAAGATCAAAGTCCGCCTGCTCTGCCTGCTCACTCCATGTCTCCTTCACAAGGAAGAAAACAAACTTCTCGATTAAATTGATAAATGGAAACAGAATCAATACCGTAGCAATTCGAAATATGGAATTGAGCATTGCGATCGCTACCGGCGACATTGTCATATCTAAAAATTCAAAATGAACCACCGCATTGACGGCGTAGAAAACCACAGACCACAGCACCATACCAAACAGATCAATAAGAAGATAAATGATTGCCGTTCTCTTACCGTTTTTATTCGTTCCGATCGAAGATAACAGCACCGGACAGGCTGCGCCGACACCGATACCCATCGTAATCGGAAACGCTGTCGCAAAGGTAATGCTTCCGGTCATGGAAAGTGCCTGCAAAATACCGACGGATGCCGAAGCGCTCTGTAAGATCGCCGTAAATGCAATACCGACCAGAATTCCCATAAACGGATTCGAAAACATCGTCAGCAGACTGACAAAATGCGGATTTTCCCGAAGCGGCGCCACTGCCCCGCTCATCGTCTGCATGCCGATCATCAGCACCGCAAAACCCATCATGATATCACCAATGCTGCGATAGATATTTTTCTTTGAAAATGTCCTGAGACAAATACCAATGATCGCAATCAAAGCAGAGATTGTCGCAGTAGACAAAAGCTGCGCAACTCCGCTCGAACCGTCAATATAAGATAAACAAAGAATCCAGCCCGTAATACTGGTTCCGATATTCGCTCCCATGATAATGCCGATTGCCTGTGCCACCTTCATCATACCGGAGTTTACAAAACCGACGACCATAACAGAGGTTGCCGAAGACGACTGGATCACGGCAGTCACGGCAGCACCCAAAAGAACCCCTTTTAACGGGGTATTCGTCAGCCGGTAAAGAATCAATTCTAATTTATTTCCGGCGACCTTCTTTAATCCGTCTCCCATCATGGACATGCCGAATAAAAATAACGCAACTCCTGTCAGGAGACTTAACACCATGGATATTCCCTGCAATTTTTTCATCCTCCACATCCCTGCATGTAAACCGGTATATCCCTTCCTGTCATGAACATCATCCTCTTACCAGATGTCATGGAAAGCGGTACTCGCAGGGCTTTCCGTGTAAACTATCAAACCAGATAATTGTTTTCTTGTATCAAATGCACTGTAATCCCCATACAAAACCTACTCCGATTATATTATACCCGCCGTGGAGTCAGAAAGCAACTCTATTTTTTAGATATCATATGCCGTCCCCGCAAACAGAATCGAACCATCCTCTGCCGTAACCACATAGTAGAAAGGTCTGTCTAAGACAAAATCAATCTTTTTTTCCTCCAGATACGCTGTAGCAGTCATCATCATTTCTGTATATGCCGCTCCTGTCACACCCTCTTCGTCGATTTTTACCATCGCTGCATGAGATGCACCCGAAACAAAGGCATTCTGGTCAGTTGGAACAGCAAACAGCTTCTGAAACTCTGCAGCATGCGGATCAAATGCCTTTTTCACCCCCAGAGCCTTTAAACCATCTGTCAGATCTATTTCAGAATGGAGCTCAAACTTCGGAATGGACATGCGGATTTCCATATGCTCCATATGACTGTTTTTCGCCTCCAGAGCCTCCCTGTCTTTCGCCACTCCGATCATATTCATCACATCATCATCTGCAATCACATCAGAGAGCTTTACCCCCTCATTCGGGAGAATAAAATGCATATCCCCTGCAGACAAATCTAATGATAATCCGGTAAATTTATCAGTAAAATAAATATATCCCGTGGAAGTCCGGTGCATCATATCCACTTTTTTATCCCCGCTTTTCCCATGAAAGGTTTCTTTTTTCGTAAGCTCTCCGGAGAAACTGTCTCTCCAGCCTGCCTTGAAATAAATCGTAGATATGATATCCATCACCGTATCTGCCGTAAGCTCTATGTTATCCGCAGAATCCTTTAAAAGATCCTTTGTGTACTCATTCACCCAGTCTCTGACTGCCTGATTCATTTTTTCAGAACCCATCGACCCCGAAAAGCTGGAGGCATGATAGTATTCTGCCAATGTCCTTAACAGACTTTCGTTATAATCCACACGATTATTCAGCCAGAGAGAATTCCCCAGAATGCTCGCTGCAGAATCCGTATCATAGTAATTTGCATTCCACAATGCATGGATATGTTCTCTCAATAAATCCGTATCCTTTACCTGTAATAAATTCAGAATTTCAGACTGCGTCTCACCGCTTCCCACTTCCGCAAGCATGGACAGTGCCAGATAGACATTGATCGGAGAATATATGGTATTTTTTTCCTCTGCCAAAAAGTAGCTAATAGTATCCTGATAAAACTTCTCCATACTCACCTGCTTTTCCTTCTCCTGCCAAAATCTGCTTTCTTCCCGCCAGCCATCATCATAGTCAGAAGACGCAGGTGCACCGGAAGCCGTCGGGGAGCTTTCCGGCAAAACCGGCTTTACCACCTTGATGTCGCCATCCTCATAGACCTGAACCTCGGTTTCCCTTCCCGGTGCAGAAGTCGCATCACTGTTCTCATTCCCTTTTTTCACTGTCACCTTGCATACGAGCTTCTTCGTAACCGTTTTTTTCTTTTTCTTATACTTTACCTTAACTGTAATTTTTGCATTTCCTGCACCCTTTGCAGTAACCTTTCCTGCCCCCGTAACCTTGGCAGTTTTTTTATTATTTGACTTATATGTGATCTTTTTTATCGTAATTCCACTCGTTTTTTTCACTTTTAGCTTTGCCGTTTTCTTTGTTTTCAAATTCAATGTCAGCTTTGTATGATTTAAGCTTACGGATTTCGCCGCCTCTGCAGTCCCTGCATTTCCCCCGGACAGCGTTCCGAAAATCAGGCTGACTGCCAGCGCATAACTCACGATCTTTTCTTTGCATTTTCCTCTCATTTGAAATCCCTCCGTTTATCATGTTCTCAATCCGGATATCTTAAATATCCCTCAAAAACTTCTTCGATACAATCTTTTTGAAAAACGCCTTTGCCCCCGCATAGGTAAATGTCTTGTCATGCTGCGACACACGGCTTTTTTTCGCCATTTTCTCGGTATAGTCCTTCATAAAGTAGGTAGACATCTTACCGCCCTGCGAATAATGTGTGATCAGCGGGAGGAAAGCTGCCTCTTTGATCTGCGCCTTGCCTTCCTCCGTCTTCTCAATCGTCACATCTGCCATACCGCCCAGATACTGCCTGTACACACCGGCACCACGTCTGGAGGTCGAATTGATATAGTTGCCGAGAGAATAGTACACAAGCATCTTATGACCGTTCTTTCCCTTTACCCATTTGACCGGTCCGATCACATGCGGATGCGCACCGATCACGAGATCGACCTTCAGCTTCGCAAAATAGCTTGTCCACTCCTTTTGGTAGCTGCTGATCCCCGTGAAATACTCTGTCCCCCAATGCGGACACACTACAATAAAATCTGCGTGCTTTTTTGCCAGCTTCACATCTCTCTTAACCTTTGCCTTCGTCATCAGATTGACCGCAAACGGCATATCGGAAGGCAATGGCAGCCCATTCGTGCCATATGTATAATTTAAAATCGCAATCTTAATTCCGTTCTTTTTCACATAGGTAATCTTTTTCGATGCCTTTTTTGTCAGATACATGCCGGTCACCTTCAACTCCGGATGTGCCTTTTTCCAGTGCTTTAAGTCACTGATCAGACCTGCCCGCCCCTGATCCATGGAATGATTCGTTGCATGCAGGATCACATCAAAGCCCGCTTTCTCGATTGCGTCACCTACTTCGAAACGCCCGTTAAATTTCGGATATCCCGTGATCCCGAACTTCGGACCGGCTAAAAGCACCTCCTCATTCAACATGGCGACATCATAGGTCTCCACCTCACTTTTCACATGACGAAACAAATGATCGTAATTATATTTCCCGTTTTTCTGCAGACCGCTCTTGCTGACCGGAGAATGCAAAAGCACATCTCCCACCATGGAAAGTGTAAGAGTTTTTACATTTCCGGAAGCCGTTACATCTGCCCCGGTATCGCCTTCTGTCTCACTTCCTGTCGTCTCATCAGAAGCTGTCCCGGACGCGGCAACCGCAACCTCTCTAAGCTGTCCCGATTTGTCCACGGGAACTGCCTTTTTCCCGCCACCCTGCTGCCACCAGACCAGACCCGCAATGACAACAATACAGGCTAACACAATATTGCAAGTCAAAAGAAGCTTTTTCTTTTTCAACATAAATAGATCCTCCTATGTTAGAAATCGAGTAACAAAAAAAGCCCTTACCCAACAGCTTTCCTGCCAAACAAGGACCTTAGTGCGCGATCAGGGGTTCGAACCCTGGACACCCTGATTAAGAGTCAGGTGCTCTGCCAGCTGAGCTAATCGCGC
>CADBMH010000158.1 GCA_902795705.1 uncultured Lachnospiraceae bacterium
CGGAAAAACGGGCAGCACAGGCGGAAGTGGAACCGGAGGCAGTCGCCGATTCTGAAAGTGAGGTGTAGGACATATGACACTATTAATCACGCTGATCGCAGCGATTTCTGTAACATTAATCTGGTATGGAAGTGCAAAGGCAAGAGAACATAAAATCGGCATCTTATGCTATATGTTCTGGGGTGCTTCGCTGATGTGGATGGTTGATGCGATTGCAGAATATCGTGAGCTTGGGGCAGAGTATTTTATACCTTCGGCTGCGGATATGTTAAATGATACATTCTTAGGATTTTCTGTCGTGACGCTTGCATTGGTGATCTGGGTGGTTTATCTGCTCATTAAGGATCCAAAGCAGGTGGTGAGAGGAGTTTTGAGAAAAGAAAAGTAATCCTGCATATTTTATGTAGTGAATCGAAGAAAAACAAATACGATACAGGGCATGCGTTCTTACATGTCCTTTTTTTTCTGCATATGTCAGCATATGGAAGCTGTCTGGTTTACCATGGATGTGGAAGGGGGCAGGTTTGTAATCTAAATCAGTCCGGGAGAAAAGACGAGAAAAAATCCGGGGTAAATTAAAAAAATACTTGACAATATTGTCTATAGATGATAGACTGTGTCTATAAGTTGTAGACGTGGTCTGCTTATGGTTTGATTTGTTTCCGATAAGAAAGGAGAGGGATATGAAAGAGGAGTATGGACTTGGGAAATTAGAAAAAAGATTTGCGGATATGATCTGGGAGAAGGCACCGCTTTCGACCGGAGAGCTGATCAGGCTGTGTGAAGAAGAGTTTTCCTGGAAGAGGACGACGACCTATACGGTCTTAAAAAAGCTTAGTAACCGTGGACTTTTTGAAAATATAAACGGCACGGTGGAGATTCGGATGCCGAGAGATGAATTTTATGCAAGACAGAGTACAGAATATGTAGAAAGCTCCTTTGACGGCTCGCTGCCGAGATTTTTAACGGCATTTACTTTGAAGAAAAAGCTAAGTAAGGATGAAATTGCAGAGTTGAAAAAAATTATAGACGAACAGTCGTGACAGAAAGGAATTTGCAACATTAAATTAAGAAGTGACATTATCATGATGCAAAATATGTCGGATAGTGTGACTAATCAAGAGTATGGGGAATGGAGGAAAGGATCATGGGGAGTACGGCGTTTTTTTTTTTATTTTGGAATGTAAGTATACAGTTTGTGGGAATTGTCCTGATAATTTTTTTGGTAAGAGCGATGTTTTCTTTTTTCAGGGTACCGAAAAAGTTTGCATATTTCTTATGGCTGATTCCGTTTATCAGACTGCTTTTTCCGTTCAATGTGGAAAGTACGGTAAGTATATGGCCGGGCGGAATCGTGCAGATGCAGGAGCAGACGGTATCAAAAATGTCCGGTATCTATAAAACCGGTCTGCAGGAAACAGGTAATTCAGTGGAAAAAAGCGGTCAGATGGAAAAAATCAGTGAAGGAATCCGCATGACGGGACAGAAGAAAACGACTGCCGGAGAAAAAGGAGCAGGAGACATTGATGCTCAGGGGGCATGGGAGGAGACGACAAGTGGAAAATCGGAAAGCAGTACAGGTGTGGAAACAGATATTAAGACAGGTGTATCTGTAAAAACAGATGCCAAGACAGATGTGTCTGTAAAAGCGGACAGATCTTCGGAAACAGTTCGAGATGGCAGAAATCAAATGTCAAAGAAATCCGGAGGTGTTTTCTTTGCTGTGACAGGGCTTTTCTGTCTGTGGGGAATAGGATTTCTTGCTCTTTTTTGTATCAATCTGACCGGATATTTTCGATTGAAGAAAAGATTATCTGTCAGCGTTCCGGTGGAGGAGGGCGTTTATAAGGCAGATCATATCCAGACGGCATTTGTGCTTGGATTCATGCATCCGGTAATCTATCTGCCGCATGATATTACGGAGGAGGAGTACCGTTATGTGGTCGCACATGAGAGGGTACATATCAGAAGAGGGGATCATCTGATCAAATTATTTGCCTTTCTTTTGCGCTCTGTATACTGGTGGAATCCGTTTGTATGGATTGCCTGGCATTTTATGGAGCGGGATATGGAGATGTCCTGTGATGAAGAGGTATTAAAGAAATTTGGTGAGGAACATCGGAAGGCATATGCCGATGCGCTTTTAAACTTAACGGTGCTTGGTTCGGATATGGGGTTTGCACTGTGCTTTGCAGAGGATGGACCGAAGGGGAGGATCAAAAATATTATGAAATATGAAAAGCCTGTACTTGCTGTAGCGGTTATCGCTGCTCTTGTGGCAGGAGTCCTTTTTGTGGGACTCTTAACAACACCTTCTCCTAAAAAGGAAAATGGCGGAATCGCAGCGGAGAAGAAGAAATCAGATGCCAAAGCAGAGGAAAAGAAGGAGACGACAGAGGCGGAGAAAAAATTGGAAGAGGAACCAAAAGCGATAAAACCGGGCAGGTATCAGTTTGCCTATGCAAGCGGAAAAAAGGATGAAACCATTTATCTGCAATTATATGAGGATGGTTCTTATAGCAGTGTATGTGGTGAGTCTCAGTCAAAAGGAGTTTATAATATCGAGGATATATATGTGACGCTATATGACAATAACGGCATATATGAGGAGTATGCATGCTTTCGTGGCAGTGGAGACGGAGAAAAACTGGTATTTGACGGCGACAATGGAGCGCAATGCTTTGGATTTAGTTATAAAGATTTAGAACATGGCGTTTTTCAGTATACCGGGAATGAATATAAGAAGTGGAAGGAGAAGAACTGGAGAAAGCTTATATTAAAGGTTAATAACGCCCTGTACTATGGAACGAAGGAAACAGAGATCATGGGAGATTCCGGTGCTGTTGAAGGGCAGATCAGAAATTCCGTAAAAAGCGGAAATAAACCAAAGCATAACGGGGAGTCAAATTTCGGCTGTGTCGGCAATTCTTATAGGTATGAAGACGGAGACGGAGAGGTGCTTGTATTTTTAGGAGATAATAAATGGCATGTTTTTAAACAGAGAAACAAGCTGGAGAAGCAAAGAAAAACGAAATAACAGTGGGAAAGCAGGTGGAAGAGTTTCGCATAAAGTGTTTTTATGTTTCATAAAATAGAAGTAAGATGTCCGGATTCTGACCGGCATTCGAGCAATGAGATTCCATGTGTAAAATGACGGGAA
>CADBMH010000159.1 GCA_902795705.1 uncultured Lachnospiraceae bacterium
AAAAGAAAAAAGGCGAAAGTCTGATTGACAAAAGCAGATTTTGTGATTACTATATAGGGGTGGTATCGGAGAATCCGTGCATACATTTTTAAACACAGGTAATTGCGAAACTCATATTTTCTCTTTGTCTGTTGTAATTTGAGAGTTTCGCAATCACCTATATATTAAACATATGGGGAGGAAATTATGGATTTAGAAGAAATCAGAGAGGGCGTTTTGGCAATTTTACAGGAGCTTCATGAGGATATTGATTTTGAGGCGGAGGAGAAGATGGTCGATGATAAGATCCTGGACTCATTTGACCTTGTAACCCTGGTAACGGAATTAGGAGACGAATTTGAAATAGATATTACTGCAAAGGATTTCGTGGCAGAGAATTTTAATTCTGTTGATGCGTTGGCAGAGATGATCGAACGCTTAATGGATGAATAGAAGGAATACGGTTTTAGGAGGACATTGTGTTTGTTTCATATAGTTTTATAGCATTTATCCTTGTGTTATTTGTGCTATATTATGTTTTGCCAAAGAAGCTTCAGTGGATCCTTCTTTTGGTTGCTAATTTTTTATTTTATTTTTCCGCGGGAAGGTTTTATCCGGCTTTCATTCTGGTTACTTCCCTGACCGTGTATCTGGCAGGAATCATGATGAACCGGTGCGAGGAAGAATTTTCCGGGTATATGGCGAAGGTAAAGTCAGGGGAGCTTCCGAAGCCGTCGCGGGAAGAAAAGAAGGCCATAAAAGAGAAAATAAATGCAAAGAAAAAGCGGTATATGCTCATTTGCCTGCTTTTTAACCTTGGCATTCTGGCAGTGACAAAGTATACGAATTTTGTAATTGAAAATGTAGGCTCGCTTTTTGAAGCAGCGGGAAAGACGGCGCCGGAGCAGATTGATCTGATCATTCCGCTTGGTATTTCCTTTTATACCTTTCAGGCTGTCAGCTATTTGTTAGATGTTTATTGGAACAAATGTGAGGTGCAGAAGAATTTCTTCCGGTTTACCTTGTTTGTTTCTTTTTTTCCACAGCTGATCCAGGGACCGATCAGCCGGTACGGAGATCTTTCGGAGACACTGTATAAGGAGCATAAAGCGGACTGGAGAGGGATTCGTTTTGGGCTTGAAAGGATTCTTTGGGGGTATTTTAAAAAGCTTGTGATCGCCGACAGACTGAGTGTGGCGGTCGGGGCTTTGATGCAGGATCCGGATTACTATACCGGCGGGTTTGTATTCGTGGGCATGGTCTTTTATGCGATACAGCTCTATGCAGATTTTACCGGTGGAATTGACATTACGATCGGGATTGCACAGGTGCTTGGCATTCATGTAGAAGAAAACTTTATCCGGCCGTATTTTTCAAAAAATATTATAGAATATTGGCGAAGATGGCATATCAGCATGGGTACCTGGTTCAGGGATTATGTATTTTATCCGTGCAGTATTTCGAAGCCGATGAAGTCGATCACAAAATGGACGAAGAAGCATTTCGGGATGGGTGGAGCCAGAAGGATTGCAATTTATATAGCGACATTTTTAACATGGTTCGCAACGGGAATCTGGCACGGTGCGGACTGGCATTTCATTGTCTGGGGTATCATGAACGGAATTATCATCATGATTACCGGAGAATTAGAGCCGCTATATGAACGGTTCCATAAGAAATTCCCAAAGCTTTCGGGAAACTGGTTCTACAGGGCTTTTCAGATTATCCGGACATTCCTTTTGATGTGCTGTCTGCGAATGTTTGATACCTATGCTTCCGTCAGACTTGCGTTTAAACAGTTTTTCCATATGTTTACACAGTTTAGATTCGGGCAGGTCACCGTCCGGGAGTTAGTTGACTTAGGTTTGACAAAAACAGATTATATAATTGTGCTGGCCGGTGCGGTGCTTATGTTTATCGTAAGCATGCTTGGCAGGGACCGGAGTATCCGGGAGAAAATTTCAGAAAAGCCGTATGTGATCCGGTTTGGGATTTTTGTCATATTATTCTTTGCCACCCTGCTTTTAGGAAAATACGGAGTGGGCTTTAATGCACAGCAGTTTATTTATAATCAGTTCTAGTTCATTTTTGTAAAAGGCTGAAACTGGTATAACAGAAATTTAATTCTTTATTAGTATCTGTTATACCAGGTGTTTCTAACAAAAATATACGATAACAGAGGTAGAAATGAAACACTTAAAAACGATCATTACGGCAGTTTGTTCCGTTCTTGTTGTATGTGTCCTGTTTTTTGGACTTCAGCGTCTGGTGATGCCTAAATATGATGGTACAGGAGATATGCCGTTAGAGGGGAATTTTACTGCAGAATATTATAAAGAAACATCAAAGCATGATGTCATCATGGTAGGGGACTGTGAGGTATACGAAAATTTTGATCCGATGTATCTTTGGAAAAATTACGGGATTACAAGCTATATCCGGGGGAATGCCCAGCAGCTTGTCTGGCAGTCGTATTATATGTTAGAGGACGCGCT